>JAJXTK010000286.1 GCA_021783935.1 Myxococcales bacterium
GCGGCAACGGTCGCGAAGGCGTAGCGAGACGCCGCGGCCCGCTGCCCGGCGTGGCGGGGCGCGCCTGCCCGATGCGGCGCCAACGCGCAAGGCGGGGGGCGGGGTACTTTCGGGCGAGTGCACACCTTCGCGCGACTCGGCGTACTCGGTCAGCTCCTCGTAGAAGACCCCAAGGAAGTTCTCAAGCAGTGGAACAAGTTGGCGGTTCTCGTTCTCCCAGAGTGAGCGACCTTCCTTTGCTTCCCGCCGGATCTTCGCCTCGGCGATCGACGAGTCAATGGCTGAGCCGCCCCCACCGAGCAGGGCCAGGGCCACGATGGTGACGACGACCTTCACCCAGGTTGCCCAGTCGAGGATCAGGAAGATGCCAATGCCAACGCCGGCCGTCGCAAGTAGCCCGACGAACGCAAACGAGGATGCCGCGTTCGTCGATTGCTCCTTGATGCGCTTCTCGATCCAGTCGTCCCACGCGATGTCCCCGTGCCGATAGGGCTCGGGCACATTGCGCACGAGGACGTTCTTGATCACCTGGGCGACGTACTGGCCAGCCTTCTCCTCCCGCAACAGCCGACCGATCTGCTCCTCGATCTCCCCGCCAGGAAAGACGGCGCTGCACGCCTGGCACCGGAAGTCTCGGGTGCGGATGCGGGGCCGGATGGCCTTCTTGCCGCAGTCGGGGCACGGGATCGGCTTCTTCCGAAAGTTCGGGAAGAGATCGCCAACGTTGGTCGCCTCTCGCGCCTCGACTTCGGTGTTGCAGTACTTGCACGTAACCGTGCCGCCCTTCGAGGGCGGGAGGCGGGCCCCGCACGAGAAGCATTCGGTTGGTGTCTTCGGCATTACGTATGCCCCCGCATCACTTGCTAGGGCAGCAACGCTTGTCACCTGGGCACCAATCCTCGGGTTTCTTCGAGTAGAGACCTCCTGCAACACACTTTCCCCAAAGTGATCCGGCCTCATCCTGCGACTTGCACGCGTACTTCGACCATTCGACACTAGGAATCGTCTTCGGGAACGTGGCCCCTGGCTTGCCGCAGAGCGACGGAGAGTCGGGCGTATCCGCCACGGGGGCTGCGACGGGCGCTTCCACAGACCCGCTGGTGACCGTGGGAGCCGAGGCTGATGGTGATGCCGTCTTCTCGCCCCGGCTCTTGGTGCAGAGGAACCAACCACCTGCACCAAGAACGACCAGCAGGAGCAGACAGCCGATGGCTGCACCCGCGCTCATCTCTCCTGCCTTCTTGATTTCCGGTGCTTCGTAGGCCGCGTCCAACGCCTTCATCTTCGCTACGAACTCGTCCATCGTCTGCTGCACTCGGGCTTCGAGCTGCTCCGGCAGATGCTTCGTCTTCGTCTTGGGCGTGCCGTTGTCGTAGGTGTCGTACGGGTCTCTGTACGAAACGCCTTCGATCAACGACTTGGCGAGATGAATGCCATTCGTGATGATGTGCTTGTTCGTCGGGTCGAGCCTGTTGGCCACCTCGAAGACTGCGAGCATCGGAAGACATCTTCCGACGTGCTCCGCCCAGGTGTCGTCGAGCGCGATGTACTCACTCGTGTGTTCAACCGAAAGCTTGTGGTAGGCCACCGTGATGTCGCTCGCGACGTCAGCACCTCGCTTGCGAACGTCGTCCTTCGCGGCGTCTGGGGCATACTCGACCGCGCGCTCGATCCCTGCGATGAGTTCGCTGAATCTTGCCGAGTTGAGGCCTGATCCCCAGCCCGCCGCGATTGCCTTCCCGAGCCAGGCCTCGTAGTTCTCGGGCTCAATTTCGAGTACACGAGTGTAGTACCCGTAGGCTTCCTCGTGGTTCCCCGCCTCGGCGGCGGCGCTGGCGAGCCTCATCCAGTTTCGCACCTGCGGCCCTGCGCTCGCCTGAATGGCCTGGCGCACGATGATGTTTTTGCCGCAGTACATGCACTTCACGGCGTCTCGATCTTGGGGCACCTGAATATCGGCGCCGCACTCAGGACACTTCGCTGCACGAAAGGTCATGATTGATCCTCCGCTTCTTCAAGTCGATCAGGTTGCATCCGCCGCGAATCGAGACGAAGCGATTGCGGACGTGCAGCTCCATGCTCACGCGTTTTGGAATACTCAGTCGAAGCACTTGCACGGGTCGCAAGGGACGCCGAGTCCAGCGCCCGCCGACTCGCACCTACTTCGCGTGGAGAAGCTCTGCATCCCGGTCGTCCTCTCCGAGCCATCTGGCCACCGGCCGATCGTGCAGATGGTCACCCACGACTTGCACTTGGCGTCCTCGGCGTCCTGGGCGGCCTTCTTGGCAGCAGCTTCTGCGTCAGCCTTCGCCTTGGCCTCGGCTTCGGCCTTCGCCTTGGCTTCGGCGTCCGCCTTCTCCTTGGCGGCCAGCTTGACCTTCAAGGAGCCAAGCTTCTCGGCGGCGGCCTTGCCGCTCTGCGACTCGGGGTCGAGGGCGACGGCCTTCTCGCAGGCGCTCACGGCCGATACCCAGTCCTTGTCGCTCTCGGCCTTCGTGCAGTCATCGAGCGCAGGCTTCGCCTTGTCCGAGCAGCCGCCAAGCAGCACCACCAGCGACAGCCCCATCGCGCCCTTCAAGATGTTCCGCTTCATGGCCAGCCTCCAACCCCGTGTGGCCGAACTCCAAGGTCGTTCGCGAACGTAGGCTACGACTGTGGGTAACGTTTAGGAAGCTCGCTGAGCTTTCGTCTCGCGGGTGAGCCCCGACGCCTTCCGCCGCCGAGTCGCGGCCCGTATCCAGCGGGCGCGGTGGCGCCTCGGTTGGACGCAGGCGGACGCGGCGTTCAGGATCGGCCTGACTTTTCGCTATTTCGCCGAGGTGGAGCGGGCGCGGCGGAACCCCACTCTCGACGTGCTCTACGCGATCGCCCACGGGCTCAAGGTCCGCGTCGCCGATCTCGTCGACGTGGAACCCGGGCCCCGCGTCGATCTCGATTCGTTGAAGCTCGAACCGCCGAAGACCGGAAGGAAGCCGACCAGCTCTGCAAGACAGAGCGCTCGGAAGTAGCGGGCGGGTCATCGCCGAATCCGCACGGTGCGGAGTCGGAGCCCCAGCCTGGCGACGATGTCGGCTCCCGCGTCGTCGACGTCCTTCCGCAGCTCGCGCCTGAGCCGGTCAGGCACCGCGACGCCGATGAACAGCACGTGCCCCTCGTCGATCAGGCGCGCGACGAGGGCCGACACGTCGGTCGTGTCTTCGAGATGCGTGATGTTGATGATCACGTCGCCGGCCGACGTGACGGCCAGGGGCGCGTCGATCAGGTTCGAGGCCCGCTTGGTGCCCTTCCGGCCGCGCCGCTGCTCCCTGGGCGCCTCCTCGGGAAAGGTTGCGTCCGTGCGACCTTTCGCGGGCGGCTCGGGCTTCTCGGGAAAGTCACATGACCGTGTGCCTTTCATCTTGCGGGGGGTCACGACGCACCGCCTTCCGGCGGGGTCGGGGGCAGCGGGTGCCGTCGGCCTTCCGCGAAGGCCCACCTGGCGATCACCAACGCGACGTCCGCGTTCTTCTCGGTCTGCCGGCTCTCGACCTCCAGGTAGAGACGCCAGGTTCCAGCGTCTTCGACGGCGGCCTGGAGCCACGCCTGGTACATCGCGATCTCGGCCGACCTCACGCGAGCCACCGGGTCGGCGAGGGTCACCGCGTCGACCGCGAGGGCGAGCAACTCCTCGTCCTCGATGACGGCGGGGTCGAGCGCGGGAAGCCCGTCGTCCTGGGGCTCGGGCGCGGGTGCATCTTCGGAGGGGGCGGTCACGGCGCCCCTCGTCGGGCGAGATCCGCCCGCAGCTCCAGGACGACCCCGAGCGCCGCCCGCAGAGCCACGTCGGCGGCAGCGAGCCTCGCAAGGTCGGCATCAAGGCGCCGTCTGCGAGAGGCTGCTGCTCTGCAACGTGGAGAGCAGGATCGGGCAGCCTTTCTCGTCCTGATGACGCGCCCGCACTCGGGGCACCTCGGCCCATCAGCGGCTCGCTGGGACGACGGTGACGACGGGACGGGCGCCGGGCCGTCGGGCTCGATGATCGCGCGCGGGGAGGCGTACATGCGCGTCCTACGACGCGAAGGGGCGAGGTTCAGCGGCACGAAGCCCACCTGCACGCCGCGCGGCCAGAAGAAGGGAGTGCGCATTCCGTTGCCTGGCGATCACGAAGCCTCGCGGGCGGATCGCTCACTCGGACAGAGCGTCAAGTTGACATTTGGGACGCATCAGGGAGGCTTCGCTAGGCCGAGGCGTCTCGATTTGCGCTCGTCCTCTGGGTTGACCCCACGAAGTGCGGGCGAGACCATCGCGTGGCCGGCAAGACGTCAGCCGGACAGCACGACGAGGTCAGGGGTGGCCGAGCTGTCTCCCGGGATGATGCTGACACCGAGCCTCCAGCTCCTTCGGAAGTTGGGGGCGGGCGGCATGGGCACCGTGTGGGTCGCGCGGCACCTCGGACTGAACTCCGACGTCGTTGTGAAGCTGATCACCGGCGAGGCCGTCCAGAACGCGGAGGTCGTTGCGCGCTTCCGTCGCGAGGCGGCGGCGGCGGCGGAGGTTCGCAGCCCGCACGTCGTTCAGGTCTTCGACTTCGGCGTGGGGTCGAACGGCCAGCCGTACATGGCGATGGAGCTTCTCGAAGGAGAAGACCTCGGCACGCGGCTAGCGCGCGAAGGAATGCTTCCTGCCGCCGAAGTCGCGGGCATCGTCGTCCAGGTCTGCCGTGCGCTCTCGCGCGCGCATGAGAAGGGGATCGTTCACAGGGACATCAAGCCTGAGAACATCTTCCTTTGCGAGACCGGCGAGGACGAAGCGCTCGTGAAGGTGCTCGACTTCGGCATCGCCAAGTTCGCTAGGTCCAGCTCCTACGGCGGCACCGCGACGGGCGCGTTCCTCGGGACGCCCTACTTCATGTCGCCCGAGCAGGTGAACGACGCGAAGACAATCGACCACCGGACGGACCTCTGGTCGCTCGGGGTCGTTGCGTACTTGGCCTTGACCGGCACGCGCCCCTTCGACGGGGAGACGTTGGTCGCCGTAGCGATGAAGATCTGCACCGGCGAGGCTCCCCTGCCGTCGCACCAACGGCGCGATCTCTCGGCCGAGGTCGATGCCTGGTTCGTACAAGCTTGCGCGAAGAACCCCGCCCAACGGTTCCAATCGGCGCGCGCGATGGCTGAGGCCCTCGTGTCAGCGGTCGGTGGACGCGGCATGGCGCGCGTCGCCTCCCGTCAGGCCGCCTTCGAGAACGCAGCAACGCAGGAGTTCCGAGCGGCCACGTTCGGATACCAGTCGGTTCCCGCTCCGCCGCCGATCCTCCTTCCGACGCAGGACGGGACTGCGCCGATGCTGCCGGCCGTCACGCCAGGGCTGGCGACGACGACCGGCCCCTCCGTCTCACTCGCAGCTTCTGCCAGCCCAGGGAACGCACCTCCGGCAGCAGCACCAAACAGACCTCTATCGAAGCGCGCCTTGCTGGGTCTTGGACTCGCCGCCGGTGCGGTGACGATCGTAGCCGTGCTGGACGTTCACTTCTGGCCTACGGCACGCACGAACGCGGGCCAGGCGGTCGAGCCAATCACGGCGATGCCCGCTGCCGAGAAGTCTTCCGCGCCCGCGAGCGAGGAACTTCCAACCCCACCCGCAGCGCCCAAGCAGAGCGAAGCAGCCCCGCCGTCTCCGGTCTCTACGAGCACGGCCCCGGAGTCGTCGACTACCGCTCGAACGGCCTTGCCGGCACCCAAGAAACCGCCCACCGAGTCGGTTCGGCCGCGACTCGCGCCTTCAACGCGACCTTCTGTCTCCGCGTCGCGCCCACCGACCCAGCCCGCCGTGCCCCTCACGGCCACGCCGCCCGACGTCTACAAGGAGTGACATGACACGGCGCACGCGAAACCTACTCGTAGTTGCCGCCTGCCTTGGGCTCGTAGTTGTTGCTCCCCTTGCACAGGCCGACAAGGCGGCCGGGTTGTCCCTCTATGATGACGCCGACCGGCTCGGTGCGGCAGGGAAGTGGACCGAGGCGTGCGGGAAGTTCGAGGCCAGCGAGAAGGAGTTTCCGAGGCCGCTCACGCTCCTTCGCCTCGGCGACTGCTACGGGCGGGTAGGCAAGACGGCGAGCGCGTGGGCTACCTTCCGTGATACCGAGGTGGCCGCCCGAGCGGCGCAGAGGGACCCCGCGTTCAATTCCGAGCAGGAGAAGCGTCGCGAGGCCGAGGCGGTACGCCGTCGAGGCGTCGTCGAGAAGAAGCTGACCCGCCTGAAAATTGTCGTGTCAGCGCCCGTCGCGGGCTTGGTCGTCAAGAAGGACGGCAGCGAACTTCCGAGCGAGGCTTGGGGCAGTGCCGTCGCCGTGGATCCCGGAACCATTGCGTTCGAGGCGTCGGCGCCCGGGTACGTCACCTGGAGCGAGTCCCGCGCCGTCAGCGGTGAAGGCGTGACGGTCGAAGTTCAGGTTCCGGCCTTGAAGCACAAGCCCGCTACGGTGGCCTCTGCGTCTCCGGCTCCGGTCGTCGTACCGCCGTCCGCCCCGAAGCCCGCTCCGACATCGACGACGGGGACCAGGACGCCGACGTCTTCCCCAGCATCGACCCCCTCGACCGATCACGACGAGTCTTCAGGGAGCATTCGGCGCACGATCGGGCTCACCGTTGGCGGGATCGGCGTCGTGACAGGGATCGTGGGCGGCATCGTGGCGATCTCGGCCGCGCACACCCGAGGCACCTACACCTCGTGCAGCACGTCGCTCGGCTACTGCACGGATACGTCGCAGATCCAGCCCTACAACGACGCAAACTCGCACGTGAAGACCGGGTGGCTCGTGATGGGGGTCGGCGCGGCGGTGGCCATCACGGGGATCGTGATCTTCACGACGGCACCCTCGACCTCGGGGGATCGCGGCACGGTGTCGGTCGGGACCACGGGTACGGGGTTCTTCCTTCGAGGAGCGTTCTAGGATGACGAAGAGAGGCGCCGCGATCGTTGTGGGTGTCACCGCGCTCGCCTCCGCGACTCTGTTTCCGTTCGGGTGTTGGACGTCCGACATGGGTGCGCCTCCGGTGGAGGACGTCGGATCTGGAGGAGACGCCCTAGCGGACACGACGATCCTGGATTCGACGATCGGCGACTCGGGCGAGGCGGGGGACGCTGGGGCCGACGACGCTATCGACTCGGACAGGGCCGACACTGCGGTTCCAGACACGACGGTGAGTGATGCCGCCGTGGACGCGGAAGAGGCGGCCTCGGACACGCCGGATGCCGACGGAGCGCTGGATGCTCCTGCCGATGCCTGCGCCCCTAGCGGCACTGGAGCTGTGGGGACGCTCGGGTGCCCTTGCGGCGGAAGCGGAACGCTCGCCTGCAACGGCAACGCGCAGAAGGTGACGCTGATCTGTAGCGGTGGCGTCTGGATCAGCAACGGTACGTGCGGCACGAACCAGCTCTGCGACAGCACTATCGGCATCAACCAGGGGACATGCACTCCAGTGGAGGCGGTCTGCGCTGGGGCAAAGGCGGGCCAAGACGTCTGTAGCGCTGATGCGACCAGCGTCTTGCGGTGCGGACCCGATCTCGTATCCGACACACCCGTAGAGACGTGCCCGAGCCAGATGTGCTCCGGTGGGATCTGCCTTTGCCGAACGAACGTCACGTCATACCTGAGCAAACCGAACCCGTTCAGCACGCCGGTCACGATCAACTACAACATGGTCGGAGGCGGCGGCGGGGGGTATGGAGGCGGCGGCGGCAGTACCGCGATCGTTGTTGGGGGCTCGGTGGTGAACGTGGCCGCGGGTGGCGCAGGGGGCGACTACGCGAACGATGCGGGGATTTACCAAGGATTCTCGGGAACCACCGTTTCGGGGGCGTCTTCGCTCGCAGTGGGAGCCAATCTAGTCGCCTTCGTGGGCGGCGGCGGCGGGGGTGTCGCCTCGGTCGGACTCGGAGCCGGGGGTGGGAGCGGGTACTTCGGCGGCGGCGGGGGCGAGCATGGCGGCGCCGGCGCAGCCGCTGG
>JAJXTK010000287.1 GCA_021783935.1 Myxococcales bacterium
CCCGCTCGTCAGGCGCGTCGCGCCGCTCGCCGCGCGCGCCATGTTCCGCGCCGAGCGCGACATGGTCGAAGACGTGGTCGATCCGCTCGTCAGCGTAGCGCTCGACGACGGTGCCGCCCGCGAGCTGCGGCTGCGGGCGCTCGACGCGCTCGCTGAGCTGCGCGAGGCGCACGCGATCGAGGGGCTCGTGCTCGCCCTGGACGCGCCCGACGATGCGGTCGTCAAGGCGGCGCACGCCGCGCTGGTGCGCCTCACCTGCCACGACCCGACGCGCGCGGGCGGCTCGTGGCCCGCGTGGCTCGCCGAGCAAAGGGGGCGCGCGCACACCGAGTGGCTCATCGACGCGCTCGACGACGCCGACGCCGCGCTGCGCGAGGCCGCCGCCGCTGAGCTCAAGGCCACGACCAAGCAGTATTTCGGCTACTACGCCGACCTGCCGCACGAGGAGCGGGAGCGCGCGCAGGCCCGCTACCGCGCCTGGTGGGAGCAAGAGGGGCGCGCGGGCCTCGCCTGACGCGGATCGGCGGCGGCACGTTCGCGCTTCTGGCCATTTCGGAAAGCTGCGCTGCGGACGGCGCCGCGGGGCGCCTGGCCTGGGTGGCGAGCCGTCTCACGCGCCCGGCTCCCCCCCGACGCGGTTTGGGGTAGAGATCCCCCGACTCGACCGACGCGGCGGGCCGCCCGGCGCTGCTCGCCGTGCTCCCGCCACCTCCAAGGAGACTTCGATGCGCATCGCTCTCCCCCTCGCGAAGCTCGGCGTTCTCGCCGTCGGCGCGCTCTGCATCGCCACCACGGGCTGTCCGAGCGGCGGCGCCGCCGGAGAGGCCCAGTGGCCCAACGCCTCGAAGGTCAAGACCGAGCCGCTCACGGGCAACGCGGAGTGGCCGGGCGTCTACTTCATCAACACCGCGGGGAGCCGCGGCTTCATGCACCTGCTGAGCAGCGGCGGAGACACGTTCCACGGCTGCTGGCTCGCGGAGGATCGCCACTCGCGCGCGACCTTCACCGGCAAGATCAAGGACAACGTCGCCATGTTCGACTGGACCGAGAGCAAGGTCGGCTTCGCGGGCCCCCCCTCGCGCTTGAGCGCGTACCTCGTCTACACGTCGGTCGCCGACGGGCGCGACACCGTCGCCGGCAAATACGGCGACGACCTCACCAACGACGGCGTGAACGACTGGGCCGGCGTGAAGCAGAAGGGGCAGGTCCCCAAAGAAGACGGCTGCAAGCTCGACGCGGGTGACATGATCCAGACGGAAGGGAAGCAACTCCAGTGATCGCACGAATCTCCGCCTTCGGGCTGCTCGCCGCGGCCCTCGCCTCGGCCGCCGCCTGCTCGAGCTCCAGCGGCGCCGGAAGCGCGGCGACCACCTGCCGCCCCGACGGCGGCACCGAGTCGTATCCGGCCGAGACCGGCTGCGGCACCGAGCCTGGCAACACCATCGCCGACTACTCGTTCCAAGGGCGCCTGGCGGGCTCCTCGAGCCCGCGACAGACGATCAAGCTCTCGGACTACTACGATCCGACGGGCGCGAAGTACTCGTACATGGTCGTCGACGTCTCGGCGTTCTGGTGCTCCTACTGCAAGCAGGAGGCGCCCGAGCTGGCGAGCCTGAACACCAAGTACGGCCCGAAGGGGGTCGTCTTCCTCACCGTCGTCGAGCAGGACGACAAGCGCGCCGTCGCGACCGACGCCGACGTCGACGCGTGGATCCAGGCGTACAGCCTGGTCACGCCGGCCGTGAGCGACCCGAACCAGGTGCTCTCGGCGTTCTTCGACCCGAGCTCCATGCCGCTCAACATGATCATCGACCTGCACACGATGCAGATCCTGAAGAAGTTCACCAGCTCGGGCCTGCCGCAGGTGCAGGCGGAGCTCGACACGCGCCTCGCGGGAGGTACGACGTGATCGGCCGCATCGTCTCTGCACTGGCGCTCGGCGCCGCCCTCGCGCTCGTCGGCTGCGGCGCCGGCGCGACGAACGCGAACGCCCCTTCGTCGGGGAAGGACTCCGCGTCGAGCGGCGACGCCGTCGACTTCACGCTCACCGACATCGAAGGCCGGGAGATGAAGCTCTCGAGCTACATGGCCAAGGGGCCCGTGCTCATGTCGTTCTGGGCGACGTGGTGCAAGCCATGCCTCGCCGAGATGGATCACCTGCAGTCGCTCTACGAGACCCGCAAGGACAAGGGCTTCACGCTGCTCGCGATCTCGCTCGACGGCCCCGAGTCCGAGGCGAGCGTCGCGCCCTTCGTGCACTCGAAGGGGTGGACGTTCCCGGTCGCCGTCGACACCGAGACGCGCGTCACGAGCCTCTACAACCCGCGGCGCGCGCAGCCGTTCACCATCCTGATCGATCGCCACGGCAAGATCGTGTTCAAGCACGAAAACTTCAACCCCGGCGACGAGAAGGAGCTCGAGGCGCAGGTCGACAAGACGCTCGCCCCGTAGACTTCGTGCGTCACGGTTCCGCGCGGCCGCCGTGTGGCGGCCGCGTTCGTTTTTGGTCGGGCCAATTGGCGGTTCGCAACGGTGGCGCCCTCATCAAGAGATCGCTAGGTTGCGCGCCCCATGAAGATCGGGCGGGTCCTCGCAGCGCTTGGTGTCGGCATCCTCGCGTCGATGGCGCCCGCCCCCGCGCGCGCGGCGGACGTCGCGACGATCGACGGCGCCCCGCTGCGGTTGGACATCACCGAGACCTCGCTCCTCTCGTGGCACTGGGACAACCGCAACTACCTGACCTACGACGACAACTACGGCGAGTGGCTCAATCACTTCAACGTCTCGCTCGCCTGGAAGCAGTGGCAGGCCGGGGTGCGCTTCGACACGGCGACGTACGCGCACACCGAGTCGATGGCCGGCGCCCCGCCGCAGGATCGATCGATCCTGCCGTATCACTTCCGCGATCAGTACACCGTCGCGCCGGGCGTCCCCTCGAAGATGTACCTCACGTACGTCTCGCCGGACCTCGAGGTCACCATCGGCGACTCGTACGTGGCCTTCGGGCGCGGCCTGGTGCTCTCGATCCGCAAGGTCGACGAGCTCGCCGTCGACACCTCGGTGCAGGGGGTGAAGGTCGTCGGCCGGCTCGCCCCCTTCACGCTCACGGGCGTCGCCGGGCTGTCGAACCCGGTGCGCATCGACTACGCGAGCGGCGGCACCCTGCGCGATCCCGACCCGAACGTCGTCGGCGGCCCGCGCGTCGAGTGGACGCGCGACGCGATCGTCGGCGCGCGCGCGGAGGCGAAGATCGGCACCGCGACGGTCGGCGTGCACGGCGCCGACGTCATCCGCGATCGCAGCGGCTGGCCCTCGCCGTTCAACGGCTACAACTGGAACACCTACCCGGGCGGCCCCTACGCCGACACCCCCACGCTCAAGGCGAAGCAGATCCAGTCGGTCGGCGGGTCGATCGCGATCCCGCGCCTCTCCGACAAGATCCCGCTCAACATCTACGCCGAGTGGGCGCTGCAGAACCGCGTCTCGTGGGAGGACGTCGCCGCGCCCGAGAGCGGCGCCCGCGCGCGCGGCGTCGCGGCCTACGGCGCGCTCTCGTACACCGCCGGCTCGGTGTCGATGACCCTCGAGGGCAAGCACTACCGCGGCTTCTACCCGGTCGGCGCCAACGCCAACACCAACTACTACAGCGACTTCACCAAGGCGGTGACCTACAACGCGCCGCCGACCGTCGAGCTGATCACGCAGGACTCCCTCTTCGACGACTCCTGCACCACCGGCGGGCGCGGGCGCGTCGACGTGCAGGCGACCAAGGACTACGCGATGTACGCGTCGGCCGCCTACTTCGCCAACTGGGGCGAGCAGCCGGGGCTATCGACCGTCTGCTACCAGGGCGGGGGCTTCGGCCTCACCCACGTCTACGACCCCGCGACGGACGTGCAGACCGCCAAGCCCGAGCGCAACGACATCGTCGACGGCTACGTCGGCGTCCAGATGAGCACGCCCGATCGCGACGCGACCCTGCTCGCCACGGCCGGCGCGCGGCGCGACACCAAGGCCCAGGGGGCGGGCCCCGGCGAGGGGGACTTCTATCGCGAGGACTTCCTGATGTTCGACGCGATGAAGATGCTCAACGCCGACTGGTCGATCGAGCTGCAAGGGTGGCACCGCAAGCGCTACGAGCTCGACCACGGTTGGTTCGAGGGGGAGGACTACCTCACGTTCAAGCGCGGCTCGCAGCAGGCCTATTTCATCGGCCACGAGTACTCGAGCGATCCGGCGAAGGTGAAGCCGTACGCGTTCCTGGCGACCGCGACGATGCAGCACTACTTGAACGCCGGCGCGCAGTTCCAGTTCGGCGAGGCGTGGCAGGTGCGGCTGTTCGTGGGTCAGCAGCGCCCGGCGCTGAAGTGCGTCGCCGGCGCGTGCCGCTTCTTCCCTGCGTTCGAAGGGGCGCGCGCCGAGGTCGTCTACCGGTATTGACGAGCCGCGTGGCGCGCGTGGACCGTTCCGCTACGATGGGTCGGCTCGGCCGCCTCGGGGGGGGCGCGACGCGCAGCCACCCAGCCCGATGACACGCCCGCGCATCGCCGCCTTCGCCTCGTGGACGCTGGCCTTCGCGCTCGCGGGGGCGGGGTGCGACCTCGTGCCGCGCAAGGTCACCGCCGACGACTGCGCGCGCTGGAACGAGCACAACGCTGCGGTGCTCAAGCGCGAGTTCGGCGCTGCGATCCGGCGCTGCGACGCGGACCTCGTCGCCGCGATGACCAAGGACATGGAGAGCGGCGTCGACCGCGGCAGGCGCGAGGACGTCGACAACTGCCGCAAGCAGGCGGCCCAGGGCGCGCGCGTGATACCGAAGGAGGTCGCCTGCTTCCTCGCGGCCGACACGCTCGCGGACTGGAAGGCGTGCAACTTCACGATGCCGACCTTCAAGGTCGACTCGCTGCAGGCCGAGATCGCGAAGATCGACGACTACTGCACCAAGGGGAACGGCAGGCGCGGCAGCGCGTCGCTCGAGCGGTGACGAGCCGCGCCGGGTCCGCGACGGGCCGCGCGCCCCGCGGCTACTGCTTGCCGCAGACGTCGTCGACCTGCTGCTCGAACCCTGCCACCACGTCGCGGAACGCGGCGAAGAACGGGGTCCGAAAGGAGCACGCGCGCCAGTCGTGCATGGTCGCGGCGCCGAGGAAGCAGGCTGCGTCGGGCGGGTAGTAGCGCGCGCCGTCCTGCGCGGAGCACTGGTCGACGAGCGCGGCTCGCTCCTGGTCGATCTTGCGGCCGTAGTCGAGGTCGGCCGAGAGCAGGAGCTTCTTCCTCGGATCCGCCTGGGAGTCGGCGATCTTCAGGCCGTCACCCGCCCAGCAGCGGGCCGAAACTTGATCGTAGGCCCTCTTGGCGAGCGCGTCGAAGTGATCCGCCCAGCGGACGCAGTCGGCCCGCGTGGCGCGCCGCGGGATCCGGCCGCAGCCGGCGGGCGCGGTCAGCAGCGTCACGGCCGAGGCGAACGTCACGGCCGCGGCGAGGGTGCGCGCACCGAGCGAGCGTGATCGAGCCGGCATCCGCCGCGTTGTGGCGCATCGCGGGCCCCTCGTCGAGCCCGGTCTTTCCGCCAGCGCTCAGGCGATCTATCGCCGTCGTCAACGACATGTCGACCCTCCAGCACGCCTCGCCCGGGTTGCAGTTCGAAGAGCCTTCGATTTTCGAGCGCGGTGCGCCCGGCCGCAACGCCGCCTCGCTCTCCGACCTCGACGTGCCGGCGGTCGACGTCGCGGGCAAGCTCGGCTCGCTCACCCGCAAGAGGGCCGCGGGGCTGCCCGAGGTCGCGGAGCCCGAGGTCGTGCGGCACTTCACCCGGCTGTCGACCTGGAACTTCTCGATCGACACCAATTTCTACCCGCTCGGCTCGTGCACGATGAAGCACAACCCGCGGGTGAACGAGTGGGCCGCGCGGCTGCCCGGCTTCGCCTCCGCGCACCCCTATGCGCCGGTGCGCACCATCCAGGGCGCGCTCGAGCTGATGGCGCGCCTGCGCGCGATCCTCGCCGAGATCTGCGGCATGGACGACGTCTCGCTCCAGCCCGCCGCCGGCGCGCAGGGGGAGCTCACCGGCCTCATGATGATCCGGGCGTACCACGCGAAGCAGGGGCGCTCGCCGCGCAAGGTGCTCGTCCCCGACACCGCGCACGGCACCAACCCCGCGTCGTGCGCCGTCAACGGCCTCACCGCCGTGCCGCTCCTGCGATCGGGCTCCGGCGGCGTCGTCGAGATCGGCGACGTGGCCAAGGCCCTCGAGGCGCACGCCGGCGACGTCGCGGCCGTGATGATCACGAACCCGAACACGCTCGGCCTCTTCGAGCGCAACCTCGCCGACGTCGCCAAGCTCGTGCACGACAAGGGGGGGCTCGTCTACGGCGACGGCGCGAACCTCAACGCGCTCATGGGGCGCGCGCGCCCCGGCGATCTCGGCATCGACGTGATGCAGTTCAACCTGCACAAGACCTTCACCACGCCGCACGGCGGCGGCGGCCCCGGGTCGGGCCCCGTCGCCTTCAAGTCGTTCCTCTCGCCCTACCAGCCCACGCCCGTCGTCGTGAAGCGCGCCGGCGCGCACGGCGAGTCGTTCTACGATCTGGACGACGAGCGCCCCGACACCGTCGGCCGCGTCCGCAGCTTCGTCGGCAACTTCGGCATGATGGTGCGCGCCTATACGTACCTGCGCGAGATGGGGCCCGAGGGGCTCAAGAGCGCGACCGACCTCGCCGTGCTCAACGCCAACTACCTCGCCGCGATCCTCAAGGACGTGCTGCCGATCGCCTACGACGAGACGTGCATGCACGAGGCGATCTTCTCGGACAAGGACATCAAGAAGGCCACGGGCGTGCAGACGCTCGACCTCGCCAAGCGGATGATCGACTACGGCTTCCACCCGCCGACGGTCTACTTCCCGCTGGTCGTCCCCGGCGCGCTCATGATCGAGCCGACCGAGACCGAGTCGAAGCAGACCCTCGACTGGTTCGCGAGCGCGCTGCGCGCGATCCTCGAGGAGGCGAAGAGCGACCCCGAGTCGGTCAAGCGGGCGCCCGTGACCACGCGCATCGCCCGGCTCGACGAGGCGCGCGCGGCGCGCAAGCCGGTGCTGCGCTGGTCTCCCGAGCGCTCGGAGTGAGCGGCGGCGGCCGAGCCTCAGTGGCCCGTGCCGATGAGGGCGTAGAACACGCCGAACAGCGCGACCCCCGGGTGCGACGACAGCTGTAAGGGCGCGCGCAGCGCGAAGCCAGTGCGCGCGCGCCGCAACAGCCACTCGTGCACCCCCACCCCGACGTCGATGAGGGCGCCCGGCGTGAGGTCCCCGTGCTGGCCGTTCGGCAGGCCGTAGCTCGAGAACGCGATGCCGGCGCCGAGCGAGAGCCAGCTGTGCATCAGCGGGCCGCTCGGCGCGCGATAGACGACCCGCCCGCCGAACTCGGTGAGGCGGTTGGGGTTGGTCTGCGTGCCGACGATGGTCGAGTAGGTGAGCGCGAAGTTCGCGAACGCCTCGGCCGACCACGGCTCGTGAAAGCCGCCTTGCCCGAGCCCGAAGGCCAATATGAGGCCGAAATCGAGCGAGCTTTGCCCGGCGCCGCTGCCCGCGTTGGTGAGCCAACCGAGCCCGGCGTGCCCGCCGACCGAGAAGCGCTGCGGGTCGAGCTCCTGCTCCGGCGTCAGGTTCACGATCTCGACCTCGCGCCCCTGCTGCTCCCGCGCGCGCCGCCGCGCCGAGACGATCTCGACCTCGTTCGGCGGCGGCGCAGTCGCGCTGGCGCTCGTCGAAGCCGAACCCGAAGCCGAACCCGAACCCGAACCCGAACCCGAGGCCGAACCCGAACCCGAACCCGAGGCCGAACCCGAACCCGACCCCGAACCCGAACCCGAGGCCGAACCCGAACCCGACCCCGAACCCGAACCCGAGGCCGAACCCGCCCCCCCGTCAGCCGTCGACCCGCCGGAGCGCGAAGGCGCGGCGTGGGCCCGCCCGAGCAAGA
>JAJXTK010000288.1 GCA_021783935.1 Myxococcales bacterium
CGATCGGCCAGCACCAGGCGATTCAGTTCATGCTCGCCGACATGGCGACCGAGATCGACGCGGCGCGCCTGCTCATCTGGCGCGCCGCCACGATGAAGGATCGCGGGCAGCGCCACAGCAGCGAGTCGGCGATCGCGAAGCTGTTCGCCTCGGAGATGGCGACGCGGGTGACGCACAAGGCCATCCAGATCTTCGGCGGCTACGGCTACTCCAAGGAGTACGCGCTCGAGCGCCACTACCGCGACGCGCGCATCACCGAGATCTACGAAGGCACCAGCGAAATCCAGCGCATCGTGATCGCTGCAAACGCCCTCAAGGGGTGAGTCCGGACATTCGCCGGCGGCGGCGGCGCCCTGATGTGCCGTTGACGCTCGGCGACGTCGGCGGTGGCATTGGGAACATGCTCGCTCCTCGCACGCTTCGTCGCATCTTGCTCGCTACGAGCATGCTCGTGGCCGTCCCGTCGCTCTTGAATGCGCTCGGCTGCGCCCGCGCCAAGGACCCGAGCGACTACGACGACGACGACGATCGGCCGCGCAAGAAGCACAAGAAGCCGCGCCAGCAAGATGGCGACGACGACGACAACGCCGGCTGGTCGTCGAGCAGCGGCCGAAGCGGCGGCGAGCGCCGCGGCGCCGAGGCGAGCTACCCGGCCGCCAACACCACCTGGTTCTGCGCGCCGAGCGACGTCACCGCCTGCTTCGCCACGCCGAACGAGTGCCGCGAGCGCGCCAAGTACCTCCCGGGCACCCCGGCGTGCGTCGCGCAGGCCAGCGTCTACTGCTACACGCACGATCGCTATTTGAACGCGACGTACGCCTGCTTCGCGACGTTCGCCGACTGCTCGAACGACCAGGGCGTCGCCAAGGCGCAGGAGCGCCAGAACGTGGGCACGTACTACAACGTGTCGACGTGCCAGGGCTGGGGCGCGACGGACCGCAACGGCGGCAGCCGCGGCCGGGGCACGCCCGATCGGGGCGACGACCGCGACTGACCCCGCGGGGTGCAACGGAGGGGCCGCCGCGGAACCGGCGAGATCGCGGTTGACCGCGCTCGCCTGCTCGGCGATTCAGCCACCGATGCGCCGCTTCCCGCCCGCCCGCCACGCAACGCCACTCCTCGCGGCGATCGGCTGCGCCGCGGCGGCGGCCGCGTGTGGCGGCTCGAGCGTCGAGCCCAAGGCTCCGAAGGCGCCGACGAGCGCGAACGACGCGTCGAACGAGCCCAAGAGGGACCGGCCGGCGATCCTCTACGACCTCGGCGACGTGGCGCCCGACGTCGCGCGGCAGAACTTCGAGCGGCTCACGCCGACGTGGACCGCCTGCTACGACAAGGGGCACACCGCCAACGCCACGCTCGGAGGCAGCCTCACGTTCACCCTGCGCACCAACCACGACGGCTCGGTGAAGTGGGCGTACCTCAAGGACGCAGACCTCGGCGATCGCGAGGTCGAGCGCTGCGTGCTCGACAGCGTGCGCGCGTCGAACTGGGGCGCGCCGGTCGACGCCAAGGAGGGGGAGATCCGCGGCAAGACGATCGGCTGGACCAACGACGAGGACGAGCCGGTCTCGGTCGACTCCGGCCGCGTGACGCCCGCGCTCTCTCGCGCGCACGGCGGGGTCATGGCGTGCCGTCGCAAGGCCGGCGCCAACGGCAAGATCCGCGCGACGTTCTACGTCGGCCCGAAGGGCAAGCCGCTGTCGGTCGGCTTCGCGGTCGACGACGCGTCGGGCGAGGCCGCGGCCGACTGCCTGCACGACGTGCTCATGGGGCTGACGTACGTGAACCCGAGCCAGCAAGTGACCAAGACGACGGTCGAGCTGCCGTAGCCGACAGCGAAGAGGCACCCGCCATGGACTTCGAGCCGAACGACACGCAGCGCCTCGTGCAGCAGACGGCGCGCGCGTACGCGCAGCAGCACATCTTGCCCGAGGCGGCGGCGATCGATCGCGAGGAGCGCTTCCCGCGAGCGCAGCTCCTGGGGCTCGCCGAGCTCGGGATGATGGCGGTGAACGTCTCGCCCGAGCTCGGCGGCGCCGGCGCGGGGGCGGTCGCCTACGCGCTCGCGATGATGGAGGTCGCCAAGGCGTGCGCCTCGACCGCGGTCACGATGGCGGTGACCAACATGGTCGGCGAGGTCATCGCGAAGTTCGGCACGCCTGCGCAGACCGAGCGCTACTGCCCGAAGCTCGCCGACGGGACGTTCTTCGCCGGCGCGTTCGCGCTCTCGGAGCCCGAGGCCGGCAGCGATCCGGGCGCGATGCGCACCACGGCGCGCAAGGTCGACGGCGGCTGGACCATCGACGGACAGAAGCAGTGGATCACGAGCGGCGCGCAGGCCGGCGTCTACGTGACGTGGGCGCGCACCGGCGGCCCGGGCACCTCGGGCATCTCGTGCTTTCTCGTGCCGGGCGGCGCACCCGGCCTCTCGGTGGGCAAGCACGAAGACAAGATGGGGCTGCGCGGTTCGAACACCGCGAGCCTCGTCTACGACGGCGTGAGGGTCGACGACGACGCGCTGCTCGGCGAGCTCGAGGGCGGCTTCAAGATCGCGATGATGGCGCTCGACGGCGGGCGCATCGGCATCAGCGCGCAGGCGATCGGCATCGCGACCGCGGCGCTCGAGGAGTCGATCGCCTACGCCAAGGACCGCCGGCAGTTCGGCCACCCCATCGCTGATTTCCAGGCGATCCAGTGGATGATCGCGGACTCGAAGGCGGAGCTCGAGGCGGCGCGCCTCCTGTGCCTGCGCGCGGCGACGATGAAGGAGCGCGGCGTGCCGTTCTCGAAGGAGGCGTCGATGTCGAAGGTCTATTCGACCGAGGCGGCCAACCGCATCTGCAACCGCGCGGTGCAGATCCACGGCGGCTACGGCTACACGCGCGAGTTCGCCGCCGAGCGCCACCTGCGCGACGTGCGCGTGACGACGATCTACGAGGGCACGAGCCAGGTGCAACGGCTGGTCATCGCGCGCAGCGCGTTGAGATGACGCCCCTTCGGGCGCGCGACCTGCGAGGGGGCGCGCGCCACGCTCCCCCTCGTGCTCCTGCGCGGCCGCAGCCTCGCGCGACGGCTACTCCGCGTCCCCGTCGAGCAGCCCGAAATCCCACGCCTCGCCCTGCGCGCGCAGCCCTGCCGTCACCGCCTCGATGCGCGCCATGACCTCGGCCGGGCCGTGCCCCGCGCCGAGGCGCACGCCGACCGCGACGTGGTCCGGCATGGCCCAGACCTTGGCCGCGACGACCCCTTCGACCTGAAACACCAGCTCGAGCGTGCGGCGCACGCGCGGGTCGATGTCGCTGGTCGACGGAGCGCCGGGCAGGCGCGGTCCGTCGGTGTCGTCGTCCTCGGTCATCACGGTGATCCGTAGCACGGCCGCGCGAACCGGCACCTCCAAACGCCGTCGCGCGCGATGCGAGGCCCGCGTCAGCTGAGCGGACCGGTCGCGGCCGTCACGGCGCGCAGGAAGGCGCCGCTCCGGATCGACTCGGCGACCCACTCGATCTCCGCGTGCAGCGGGCGGTCGTCGGTGAGCGGCGGGATGTGCGCGCGGACGAACTCGTGCGCGGCGCGGACGCCCGACGACGGGCGCAGCGGCAGGCGCTGATCGAGCCCCGCGGTGGCGACGAGGATCTCGATCGCGATGCCGCGGCGGACGTTGTCGAGCACGCGCTGGAGCTTGAGCGCGCTGACCGACCCCATCGAGACGTGGTCCTCCTTGCCGGCCGACGACGGGATCGAGTCGACGCTCGCCGGGTGGCAGAGCACCTTGTTCTCGCTGACGAGCGACGCCGCGGCGACCTGCGCGATCATGAACCCCGAGTGCAGGCCGCTCGCGGGCGCGAGGAACGGCGTGAGGCCGCCGCTGAGGTGCGGGTTGACGAGCTGCTCGACGCGCCGCTCGCTGACGTTCGCGAGCTCGGCGATCGCAATCGCCGCGAGATCGAGCGCGATCGCGAGGTACTGACCGTGGAAGTTGCCGCCGCTGATCAGCGCGGCGGTCTCGAGCGGCGCGCCCGTCTCGTCCTCGAGGAAGACCAGCGGGTTGTCGGTGACCGAGTCGATCTCGACCGCGAGCACCTGGCGACAGAAGCCGAGCGCGTCGCGCGTGGCGCCGTGCACCTGCGGCATGCAGCGCAGCGAGTAGGCGTCCTGGACCTTCTTGCAGTGGATGTGGCTCTGGCCGATCTCGGAGGCGTCGAGCGGGCCGAGCAAGGAGCGCAGGTTCGCCGCGCACACCGCCTGCCCGGGGTGCGGGCGCACGCGCATGAGGCGCTCGTCGAACGGACGACGCGAGCCGAGCAGCGCCTCGACGCTCATCGCGCCCGCGACGTCCGCGCAGCTCGCGAGGTGCTCCGCCTCGAGCAGCGTGAGCGAGCCGATCGCCGCCATCATCTGCGTGCCGTTGATGAGCGCGAGCCCCTCCTTGGCCTGCAGCTCGAGCGGCTCGATGCCGGCGCGCGTGAGCGCGTCGCGCGCGGGGACCTTCTCCGATCCGTGCGGGGCGGCGACGTAGGCCTCCCCCTCGCCGATCATGCACAGCGCGAGGTGCGCGAGCGGGGCGAGATCGCCCGAGGCTCCGACCGAGCCCTGCGAGGGGACGCGCGGCGTGACCCCGCGATCGAGCAGCTCGCAGATGCGATCGATGACCAGGTCGCGCACGCCGCTGTGCCCCTTGGCGAGCACCTGCGCGCGCAACACCAGCATCGCGCGCACCACCGGGATGGGCAGGTCGGACCCGATGCCGCACGCGTGGCTGCGCACGAGGTTCTTCTGCAGCCGCACGATGTCGGCGGCGCCGATGCGCGTCTCGGCGAGCGCGCCGAAGCCGGTGTTGACTCCGTACACGTTCGGCGCGGCGTCGCCCCCGGCGGCGAGCGCGTCGATGGCGGCGCGGCTCCGGCGCACGCGCGCGCGCGCGCCGTCGTCGAGCGAGATCTTGCGCCCGTGGACGGCGACGTCGGCGAGGGCTTCGAGGGTGAGCGTACGGCCGAGGAGCACGCGGTCGGAGGAGGTCATGGCGCGAGGGACCGTAGCCGCAATGCGCGCGGATTTCCCCTGTCGAATACCCCGGTGCGGCCAGCGCACCGCGTCGATCGCGCGCACGCACGACCGGCCGATCGCGCGCCCGACGCGTCGTGCTAACCCACCGGGGCGATGGGAAGTCGAACGGCCGAAGACGCGCCGACGCGCGCGGGCGCAGGCCACCACGAGGGGCCGGCGTCGAGCTCCCCCTACCCGCTCAGCCGGTTGTCGCCGACCTACGATCTCGTCGACGTCGCGCGGGAGATCCAGAAGGCCGACGCGGCGCTCGGCAACGTCACCGTCGCGAAGCTCCGCACGATCGCCGAGCAGATCCGGGCGCTGCAGGCGCAGGCGGCCGCGGTGCTCGACGAGGCCAAGCGGGCGAGCGAGCTCCACCGCGCGATCTGCCGCTTCCAGAAGCGCCCCGGGCACGTCTACCACCTGTATCGTCGCGACGACGGCGCGCGATACCTCTCGATGCTCGCGCCCGAGGAGTGGGGGCGCGCGCACGACGCGTTCGAGGGGTCGTTCCGCCTCGAGGTCGACATGACCTGGACCCCGCTCGCCGAGGCCGACGCGCACGACGAGACGGTCGCGCCGCTCCGCAAGCTCCTCGGCGGCGGCTGACGACTCAGCCGCCGAGCCGCCGCTTCTTGGGGCCGTGGACCGGCAACGTGACGACGAAGCTCGAGCCCTTGCCCCCCTCCCCGTCGCGCACCGTGACCTCGCCGCCGTGCGCGCCCACGATGTGCGCGACCAGCGCGAGGCCGATGCCGCTGCCGCGCACCGTGCCGGCGCGCGCGCTGCGCCCGCGGTAGAAGCGCTCGAAGATGCGCTCGCGATCTTCGGCGGGGATGCCCGGGCCACGGTCGATCACCGCGATCGTGACGGCCTCCTCGCCCTTCACCGTGTGCGGCGGCGAGATGACCACCTGCACGACGTCGGTGCCCGGCGCGTACTTGAGGGCGTTCTCGACCAGGTTGATGACGAGCAGCTGGATCGCCCGCTCGTCCATGACGACCTCGGGGAGCTCGTCGGGGACGTCGACCTCGACGCGCATCCCCTCGGTCTCCGCGCGGTAGCGGCAGGCCTCGACGGCGCGTCCGACGACCAGCGAGAGGTCGCCGGGGGCGAGGTCGTAGGCGACCTTGCCACGCTCGACGCGCGCGAAATCGAGCACGTTCTCGATCAGCGAGGTCAGCCGGTCGCTCTCGTGGACGATGATCTGGAGGTACTGCGCGCGCTTGTCTTCGCTCGCCACGCGCCCGGTCATCAGCAGCTCTCCGAACATGCGCACCAGCGCGAGCGGCGTCTTGAGCTCGTGCGACACGTTCGCGACGAAGTCGGCGCGCAGCCGGTGCAGCTTCCGCTCCTGCGCGTTGGCGAGGAGGATCACGACCAGGCCGGTCAGGATCACCAGGCACGAGAGCGCGAGCAGCGCCATCTCGCCGAGCCGACGTCGCCGCGCCTGGACGGTGAGCTCGTCGCCGCTCGCGGGCGCGACCTGCAGGCGCCACGCGTAGAGCGTGGTCGGGAAGCGCACGGCGACGAGCAAATCGCTCTTGTTCAGCGGGCCGCCGAAGACGAGCTTCCCCTCGTCGTCGACGACGTTCACGTGCGAGGTCTGCCCCGGCGATCCCGGCTCCGGCACCACCTGCGGCAACAGCTCGCGCGCGATGGCGTCGAGATCGTGGCGCACGATCACGAGCCGCTCGGCCTGGCGCCCGTCGGGGAACGACTCGATCGCGCGCCAGTACGTCACGAGCATGAAGACGCCGTCGTAGGCCTTGTGCAGGTGCTTGATCTGCGCGAGCGGGAGCGTCGCGACCTCGAGGTCGGGCAGCACGCGTCGGAGCAGCATCGCGCGCAAGGCCTCGTCGGCCGGCCCAGGCACGCGCGAGGCGAAGGCGACGATCTCGCGCGCGGGCGAGCCGTCGAGCACCAGCACCTGCGCGATCGTGGGGGTCTGGCGCGCGCCGAGCGAACGCCACCGGCGCGGGATGTCGTCGGCGTGGCTCGGCTCGCCGAGCTGCAGGACCGCGTCGTCGCTCTCGACGATCGCGCGATCGACGCGGTCGACCTTCTCGTCGGCGAGGCCGAGCGTCACCTCGAACGTCGCGCTCGCTCGGAGCGCGTCGAGCTTGAAGGTCGTGCGGAAGGTGATGACCGCGAGGATCGTCGCCGCGGTGACGATCGCGGCGAGGAGCATCCAGCTCCGCGCGCGAGCGGCCCGATCGACGTCGCGCGGAGCCATCGAGCGTCGGGAGCGCACGCCGGTCAGCGGCGCGGACGCCTCTGCGAGCTCTTGGCCGCTTCCTTGGCGTGCTCCTGCGCGGCCTCCTTCGTGAGGAAGACGCCGCGCTCGTCGAGGAAGGCGCCGAGCTGCTCGGCGACGTACATGAGCGCGTCGAGCTCCTCTTGGGTGACCGACCCGCCGTCGACGTGATCCGACAGCTCGAGCGCCCCGAGGGTGCGGCGGTCGTGGCGCACGGGCGCGACGGCGATGGAGCGCGGCGTGTGTCCGGCGGCGGCGTAGCGCTCGCGCGACCAGCGCGGGTCGCTCGCCGTGTCCTTCACGAGCACGCCGAGCCCGTTCTTGGCGGCCTGCCCGACGATGCCGACGGTCTCCTTGTAGCGCTGCCCCACGACCGCGAGGCTCGGCGCGCGCCCGCGGACGATGACGTACTCCTGCGTGTTGATGTCGTAGAGGTGCACGAGCGCGACGACCGTCGGCAGCTTCTGCTTCAGCAGCTCCAACACGAACTCGGCCCCTTCGATCGAGTCGCGAAGGAAGTTCAGGTCGTGCATCGATTCGAACAGCTCGGTCATCAGATCGTCGGCGCGCCCTGCACCCTTCGACGGCGGCGGCACCGAGGCGGGGTGCGGCACCGCGGGCGCCGTGCGTGCGATCGCGGCCTCGGCCGAGCCGGCG
>JAJXTK010000289.1 GCA_021783935.1 Myxococcales bacterium
CGAACCCGGCGCGCTGCGCGCGCAGCGCGGCCTGCACCGCCGCGCGGACCACCGGATCGACCTGACCGCTCGCGCCGCCGGCGCTCGCCTCGATCGTGCCGTTCGCGTCGACGAGCGCGGCCTCGCCGTAGCCGAAATAGGTCCGAAACGGCTGGAGGGTCGAGACGATCCGATTGCGGTCCTCCGCGGCCCGCCCCGAGAGCCAGCGATCGGCCGTGCGCGCGAAGGGCCCGTTCGATGCGAGCGCGGAGCCATCGCCGATCCGCTCGTGCCGCCAGCTCGACAGCTCCCGGGCCTTCAGCCTCGCGATCGCCGACAGCCGTGCGACCGCCGCCTCGTGCAGGCTGCGCTTCTGCGCGAGGTAGACCCAGATCCCCACGCCGACGACGAGCGCGAACGCGAGCCCGAAGAGGATGCCCATCCTTCGCGGCGAACGCCTCGGCTGCTCGATCATCGCACCTCCGCTGCCCCGATCTGCGCGCGACGCCCCAGACGCCTCGCGTGCGCCGATCGCGCGCGCCGCGTGCGGCTCGGACTACCACCCGCGGCGCCGACGCACCCGAGGCGCACGGCCCGCGCCGATCAGCATCGCGTCAACGACGCCGTCGCCGGCGCGGTGAGCGCGCCCTCGGCCGAGGTTGTGAAGTTGTTCTCGTTCGGGCCGCGAATCGCTCGCCTTGACCGTCGAGCCGCGCTCACCAACCGCAGACCTGCCCGGCGTTCTGCTGCTTCAACCACGCCCGCAGCGGGGCGAAGTACTCGAGCATCGCGCTCGGATCGGCCCTGGTCTCGCCCGACAAGGTCGCGAGCGCCTCGGGCCACGGCTTGCTGGCCCCGAGGGCGAGCATCGCCGACAGCCGCGCGCCCGCCTCGTGGTTGCCGTAGATCGAGCAGGTGTGCAGCGGCCCGGTGTGCCCAGCGGCCTTGCAGAGCGCGCGGTGGAATTGGAACTGGTAGATCGCCGCGAGGAAGTACTTCACGTAGGTCGAGCTCGCGACGACGTGGTACTTCGCCCCCGCGCCGAAGTCGGCCGCGTCGATCGGGACGGGCGAGGCGACCCCTTGGTACTTGGTGCGCAGCGCCCACCAGGCGGCCTCGTACTGATCGGGCGCGACCTTGCCCGAGAAGACGTCCCAGCGCCATCGATCGACGAGCATGCCGAAGGGCAGGAACGCGACCTTCTCGAGCGCGCGCTTCATCTGCACGTTCACCACGCCGCGCTCGTCGGTCGGCACCTGATCGAGCAGCCCGATCGACCGGAAGTAGCCGGGGGTGACCGACAGCGCGATCGTGTCGCCGATCGCCTCGTGGAAGCCCTCGTTCGCGCCTTGTTGGAAGAGCACCGGCAGGCCTTTGTAGGCGTGGAAGTAGTAGTCGTGGCCGAGCTCGTGGTGGATCGTCAGCAGGTCGGCCTCGGTGGGCTCGACGCACATCTTGATGCGCAAGTCGTCGTTCATCTCGACGTCCCACGCGCTCGCGTGGCAGACGACGTCGCGGTCTTGGGGCTTCTTGAAGAGCGAGCGCTCCCAGAAGGTGTCGGGCAGCGGGTCGAGGCCGAGCGAGGTGTAGAAGCGCTCGCCGATGCGCACCATCGAGCGCTCGTCGAGCTTCTTGTCGCGCAGGCGCTTGCCGACGTCGATCGACGGCTGCCCTTTGTAGGGCTCGAGCAGGTCGAAGAGCTCCTCCCACTCCTGGGCCCACATGTTGCCGAGCAGGTGCGCGGGGATCGGCTTGCCGTCGGGGACCTTGTCCTTGCCGTACTTCTGCTGGAGCCGGCCGCGCACGTAGCAGTGCAGCTCCTCGTAGAACGGCTTCATCACCGCCCAGAGGCGATCGGCCTCGGCCTCGAGCTGCTCGGGCGGCATGTCGTAGCCCGACTTCCAGAGCGCGCCGGTGTCGGCGAAGCCGGCCTCGCGCGCGCCGTGGTTCGCGAGCTCGACGTAGCGCGCGAAGCGGGCCTTCTGCGGGCGCGCGGTGCGTTGCCAGCCGCGCCAAGCGTCCAGCGCCTCGTCGTAGTCGCGTGTCTTGGCGAGGATCCGCTCGAGATCCGGCAGCTCGAGGCATTTGCCCTTCAGGCGCGGCGGGCAGTACTTCGCCGCGCCGTAGTCGTCGACCATCTTCACCGACAGCTCCGCGAGCTCGGCGCGCTCCTTCGCGTCGGCCGGCGAGACGATCGGGTTCGAGACGCGCAAGAGGTGGATCTGCCGCGCGGCGTCGGCGGGGAGCGGCAGCCCATCGAAGCGCCTCGACTCCTCGATCAGCCGGGTGACGAGCCCCATCGACTCGTCGGCCGCGAGCGCGCTCGCGCGGCTCGTGTCGTGCGTGAGGAAATTCATGTTGATCCAGTCCGCGCGCGACTGATCCACGAACGCGACGCGCAGCGCGGCGTCGGCCCCCTTCAACCACGCGAGCGCCTGCTCGACGGTCGGCGCCTTGGCGCTGCTCGAGGTCGAGGCCGTCGGCGCGGCCATCGGGCGCGAGGCGACGGCCGGCGGGCAGGCAGCCGAGCTCGGCGTCGGCGCGGAGGTGCCGCACGCGAGCATGAGCGGGAGCGAGAGGGCCGCGAGGAGGGCGGTGCAAGAGAGGCGCATGCGCGAGCGGTATCGGCGCCGTCGTCGCAACGCAAATTCGAACTTCGCGCGGGGCGAGCGCGCTCCGTCGTCTGGTACATTGCCGCCCATGGCGACCGCGCCCGAGCGTGTCCTCGGCAGGTACGCCCTGTTCGGCGAGATCGCCTCGGGGGGCATGGGGAGCGTCCACTACGGACGCCTCCTCGGCGCGGCGGGCTTCTCGCGCACCGTGGCGATCAAGCGGCTGCACCCGCCGTTCGCGCGCGAGCCCGAGCTGGTGCAGCAGTTCGTCGGCGAGGCGCGGCTGTGCGCGCGCGTGCGCCACCCGAACGTGCTGCCGACGCTCGACGTCGTCGCGCTCGACGACGAGGTCTTCCTCGTGATGGAGCTGGTGATCGGCGAGGCCCTCTCGGGGCTCGTGCGCGCGGCGAACGCCCGTCGCGAGCCGGTGCCGCTGCCGATCGCCGCGGCGATCATGGTCGGTGCCCTCCAGGGTTTGCACGCCGCGCACGAGGCGGTCGACGAGGCGGGCGCGCCCCTCGGCCTCGTGCACCGCGACGTCTCGCCGCAGAACGTGCTGGTCGGCACCGACGGCGTCGCGCGCGTGCTCGATTTCGGCATCGCCAAGGCCTCGTCGGCGGGCGCCGAGCAGACTCGCGCCGGCGTGCTCAAGGGGAAGGTCGGCTACCTCGCGCCCGAGCAGGTGCGCGGCGAGGCGGTCGATCGGCGCGTCGACGTGTACGCGGCCTCGGTGGTGCTCTGGGAGATGCTCACCGGCGCGCGTCTGTTCGCGACCGGCAGCGATCAAGAGCGTCTCGAGGCGATCCTGCGTGGCGAGGTCGCGCCTCCGAGCGCGCTGCGGGCAGAGCTCCCGCCGGCGCTCGACGAGGTCGTGCTGCGCGGGCTCGCGCGCGAGCGCGACGCGCGCTACCCGACGGCGCTCGAGATGGCCCTCGCGCTGGAGGCGACGGCCGACCCGGCGTCGACCAGGCAGGTCGGCGCGTGGGTCGAGCTGCTCGCCGCCGAGCCGCTGCGCGCGCGTCGCGATGCCGTGGCGGTGATCGAGCGCGGCGACGCCGCGGCGGTGATCGAGCGCGGCGACGCCGCGGCGGTGATCGAGCGCGGCGACGCCGCGGCGGTGAAAGCGCGCGGCGACGCCGAGACGGTCGACGAGCGGAGCGAGCCGTTCCTGCTCGGGCGCGCGTCGGGCGCGGAGGTCACGCGTCCGAACGCGCCCGAGGCGATGGCGCGCAGCGCCGAGGCGCCCCCCGCGCGCGGTCGCATCGTCTGGCTGTCGCTGACGCTCGCAGCGCTGCTCTCGGTCGCGCTCGTCGTCGGGCTCGTGCGCAGGAGCGGCTCGCGAGCCGGCGAGGTCGGCGGAGCGGCGAGCGGCTCGATCGCATCGGCGTCGATCGCATCGGCGTCGATCGCATCCGAGACCGTCGCGTCCGCGTCACGGCCCGAGTGCGCCGATCCCGCGTTGCGGGGCGTCACGCAGCTCGCTGCCGGCCCCGCGTCGCACCACACGTGCGCGCTCACGGCGGCGGGCGAGGCCTGGTGCTGGGGCGACGATCACGAGGGGCAGCTCGGCCTCGGCACCACCGAGCCGCGCGTCGGGGCCGAACGCGTTCCCAAGCTCGAACGCGTCACGGGCCTCGCCGTCGGCAACGCGCACACGTGCGCCCTGCACGCCGACGGGCGGGTCTCCTGCTGGGGCAAGGGGCTCGCGCTGCGCCCGACCCACGTCCTCGACGTCGCGGGCGCCGACACCATCGCCGCGGGGGGGCGCTTCGCGTGCGCGCGCGTGAAGGGGGAGATCGAGTGCTGGGGCGACGACGACGCAGGTCAGCTCGGGGCCTCGGCGGGCGCCGCGGCGATCGTCGCGCGCATCTCGGGGATCGCCGGCGCGACGCGCTTCTCCGCCGGCACCGCGCACGCGTGCGCGATCGTGGACGCGCGCGTTCGCTGCTGGGGCTCCGACGGGTTCGGTCAGCTCGGCCAGGGCACGACCGACGCGCGGCCGCATCCCGTCCCCGTCGAGGTCGCGATCGGCGCGCCGGTCGTCGAGGTCGCGGCGGGCGACAAGACCAGCTTCGCCATCACGCGTGACGGCGCCGCGCTCGGCTGGGGGTACGCGGTCAAGCGTCCTGTGCGCGTGAAGCTCGAGGACGTCGTGTCGATCGCCGCGGGCGGGCGCCTCACGTGCGCGCGAAGGCTCGACGCGGCGGTCTTCTGTTGGGGCTTCAACGATCTCGGCGAGCTCGGGCGCGCAGGGGACGACGAGATGGTGCCGGTGCCCATCGACGCCGCGTCGGGGGCGCGCGCCGTGGTCGCGGGCGACGAGCACGCCTGCGCGCTGGCCCCCTCGGGAGAGGTGCTCTGCTGGGGCGGCAACCGTCACGGCGAGCTCGGGCAGCCGCCCGACGCGCAGCCGCACCCGAAGCCGACGCGCGTGCTGCGTGGCGAGTGCCGGTGAGCCTCAATCGACGTAGGCCGTCGCCGTCAGACGGATCGTGAACGGGTAGGCCGGCGTGAAGTGGATGTCCTCGCACCCCGCGAAGCCTCCGCTCGCGTTGGTGATCACGTTGGTGTTCGGCCCGCACGTCCTCGGCGGCGCGGCGCCGACGGCCGGCTCGGTCGCGAGGCGGCCGATCGTCGCGAACTGGGCGCTGCGGTAGTTGCCGTTCAAGAGGTTCTCGACGTCGAGCGCCAGATCGAACCACCGGTGCCGATAGCCGAGGTGCAGGTCGACCTGATTGAAGCCGGGCGCGATGAGCTGCTGGCGGCCCGCCGCGACGTCGGCCGCCGTCAGGTCGTTCGCCGGTCGATCGCCGATGCCGAAGAAGCGCAGCCCGCCGCGCAGCCCGTTCGGGTGGCGCGCCGAGACGCCCCCCGACCACGTGGTCTTCGGCGCGAGCGCCAAGCCGCCGCCGTTCGCGCCGTCGCGGCTGAACTGCGAGTGGGTGAGCGTCGCGTCGCCGTCGACCGACAGCCACGGGAGGATCTCGTAGCGCGCTTCGAACTCCACCCCGTAGCGCAGGGTGGCGCCGCTCGCCTCGGTCGTCCCGTCGTCGCCGTTCCACACGTTCTCGCTCGCGAGCGTCAAGCGCCAGAGCGCCGCGGCGACGTCGAGCTTCTGGAAGAAGCGCCCGCGCGCGCCGAGCTCCTCGCCGACGGCGCGCGCGAGCGGCGTCACGTTCGCCGGCGGCGCCAAGACCACTCCGCGCGCGTCGTTCGAATGGAACCCGTGCCCGTAGTTCAGGTAGACGTCGATCGAGGCCTCCGGGCGCGCGAGCGGCGTCAGCACCAGCGTCGCCTTGGGGCTGAGCTGGCTCGCGCCGGCGACGCCGCTGGTGGGGCCGGTCGCCGCGCCGAGCGCCTCGAGCCGATCGTCGACCGCGAACGAGAAGAAGTCGGCGCGAAGGCCGCCGATGACGCGCGCCCACGAGGTCAGCGTGAGCTCCTCGCGCGCGTAGGCGCCCAGCGAGGTCTCGTGCACGCCGTCGTCGCGCACCGCCGCGAGATTCTGCCGCGCCTGGCTGTCGAAGAGCTGGTTCTGGATGTCGTCGTTGCGCACCTCGGCGCCGAGCCGCGTGTCGAACACGACGGATCCGAGCGGGTGCACGACGCGATAGGAGACCTTGGCCCCTTCGAAGCCCCGACGGTCGACCTGGTGAATCTCGTCGCCGTGGATCGGATCGCGAAGAAAGAGCGTGAAGTCCGAGTAGAGATCGAACCGATAGGTGCCCGCGTACAGCAGGGCGTCGAATTGGCTGTTCTCGCTCGGGCGCGACTGCAGGGCGAGGAAGGCCTGATGGCGCGCGCTGTCGCCCCCTTCGCTCGGATCGATCGAGCCGAACCGATCGAGGGTGCCGTCGGCGACGGCGCGCGCGGGGATCTGCCCCGAGCCGTGCCAGTCGCCCGCGTAGCTCGCCTCGCCGATCGAGAGCGTGAGCTTGGGCCCGAGGTCGAAGGTGACCTTGTTGAACAGCTTGTACTTGCTCCACCGCATCGGGTTCACGAACGGCCCGTCCTCGCGCCCGATCTCCGCGGCGAAGAGGGCGCGCACGCCGGAGTCCCAGCGCGGGCTCGCGATCAAGAGCCCGCGGTAGGTCGGCCCGCCGTGGCCCGGCGAGCCGCCGTACGCCATGCCGACCGACGAGTGATCGAACGAGTCGCGCGTGACGAGGTTCACCGAGCCCGCCGTCGCGAAGTCTCCTTGCTCGGCGAAGTAGGGGCCCTTGGTGATCTCTACGCGCTCGACGACCTCTGGGATCACGAAGTTGGTGTCGGCGTACCCTTGGCCGTGCGCGTGCGACGGCATGTTGATCGGGATGCCGTCGATCGACAGCGCGATGTCGGTGCCGTGGTCGGCGTCGAAGCCGCGCAGGAAGTACTGGTTCGCCTTGCCGCCGCCCGAGTGCTGCACCGTCACGAGCCCCGGGGTCACCCGCAGGATGTCCTGCACCGAGGCGACCGGGCGCAGCGAGAACTCGCGATCGCGCACGCTCGTCGACGAGGCGGCGCTCGTCGGGCGTGCGGCGAGGACGATCGTCTGCTGGTCCGGCGCGCTCTGCTCCTCGGGAGGCTTCGGCGGCGCTGCGATGGGGGGCGTCGCGACGGCGGGCGCCGCCGGCGTGGACGGCAAGCGGAACTCGTAGTCGAAGCGCACCACCGCGCGGATCGGCTCGCCCCCCTCGGTCGCGGGCTCGAAGGTGAACTGCTTGGCCGCCGCGAGCGCCGCCTCGTCGAGGCCGCGACCCGCCGGCGTCACGACCTTCGCCTCGACCACCTTCCCGTGCTCGTCGACCAGCAGCTCGAGGCCGACGGTGCCCTCGAGGCGTTCGCCTCCCGCGGCCTCGGGCCACTGCGCTTCGACACGCGACTTCAGCGAGGGGGGCGTCGGCGCGGGCGACGACGAGCTCGCGTCGTCTGCCGTCGCTTCGGCCTCGCCGTCGGCAGCCCGTGCCTCGCCGGAGAAGAGGCAGAGGGAGAAGGGAGCAGCGAGCAGGGCGTGGTGCAGGCGCATGGGGCGAGGACCCTTCGTGCTACGAATGTAAGTGTTAGTGCCACGAACGGGTAACACGATTAATAGTTAACGTGCTACGAATTCCTGACGTCACCTTGATCTCCCCAGCTCATCGCCTCGCGCGCTCGCTCGCGCTCCTCATGTCGGCCTCGGCGCACCTGGCCGCCGTCGGGGCCGCGGGGCGCTTGCCGCGTCCGTGGCCCGCGGCGCCTGCGCTCGGTGCGGCGCCCGAGGCGCAGATCGATCTCGACTCGTTGCCCGAGGAGCCCGAGGTCATCGACGCGCCGACGGCGGAGCGCCCTGCGATCGCGGCGCTCGCCGCTGCGCCCGGCGCGCGATCGAGTCGGTCGGCCG
>JAJXTK010000290.1 GCA_021783935.1 Myxococcales bacterium
ACGCTGCTCGACAAGGCGCGCTTCGGCCGCGGCGGCCGGTCGGTCGAGATCGTGCTCCCCGTCGACGTGATGGTCGCCCCCACGCGCGACGCCTCGGAGGGCAGCATCTACGACGCCACGCGCGTCCCCTCGGGTGAGCAGGTGCTCGACGTCGGGCCCCGCACCATCGAGGCCTTCGCGACGCGCGTCGTCGCGGCCAAGACGGTCCTGTTCAGCGGGCCCGTCGGCCGCTACGAGAACCCGCGCTTCGCCGACGGATCGCGCGGCGTCGCGCGCGCGCTCGCCGACGCGCCCGGCTTCACGGTGGTGGTCGGCGGCGACACCGCGGCGGCCGTGCGCGCCGCAGGCGACGAGGTGGTTTCGAAGATCGATCACGTCTCGGCCGGCGACGCGGCCGCCTTCGCGTTGCTGACGGGCAAGCGGTTGCCGGGCGTCGAGGCGCTCCGGGGCCTGAGGAGCTGAGCATGGATCCGCGCCGAATTCCGCTGATCGCGGGCAACTGGAAGATGCACCACGGCAGCGCCTCGGGCATCGAGCTCGCCGTCGCGATCGCCAAGGTCGCCAAGACGATCCGCGGCGTCGAGGTCGTCGTCGCGCCCCCCTTCACCGTGCTCGCGGCGGTGGCGCAGTCGCTCGAGGAGCTGTCGGAGCAGCGCGGGCTGCTCGTCGGCGTCGCCGGCCAGAACCTCCACCACGAGGCGAAGGGCGCGTTCACCGGCGAGGTCAGCGCCTCGATGCTGGTCGACGCCGGTTGCCGCTGGGCCATCGTCGGTCACAGCGAGCGCCGCCAGTACTTTGCGGAGAGCGACGCGCTGGTCGCCAAGAAGGCGCAAGCCGCGCTCGACAACAAGCTGCACCCCATCGTCTGCGTCGGCGAGACGCTCGACGAGCGCTCGGCCGGCAAGACCCTCGAGGTGGTCCTTCGCCAGCTCCGCGCGGTGCTCCCGACGATCGTCCCGGCGCGCGGCGCGGCGGTCATCGCCTACGAGCCGGTCTGGGCGATCGGCACGGGCAAGGTCGCGACCCCGGCCGACGCCGAGGAGGTCCACGCCGCGATCCGCGCCGAGCTCGACGCGCAAGGGGGCGCCGCGTTCGCGACGGCGACGCGCCTCCTCTACGGCGGCAGCGTGAAGCCCGACAACGCGCGCGAGCTGCTCGCGCAGCCGGACGTCGACGGCGCTCTGGTCGGCGGTGCGTCCCTTGACGTGGCGCAGTTCGGCGCCATCGTGCAGGCTGCCGCGTCGATCGTGCGCGGCGCGTAGCAGGCCGCCGCGGATCCCCGTTTCGGAATGCCGCGAGGCGTGCTATCGCCCCGCGGCCCGCCTTCGGCGATCGGCCCCCGAGAGCTCGTGAGATGACCGCCTTCTTCACCATCGTCCACATCGCCATCTGCGGCTTCCTCGTCCTCGTGATCCTCCTTCAGCAGGGGCGCGGCGGTGGCATGGGCGCGGCGTTCGGCGGCGCGAGCCAGCAGGTCTTCGGCGGCGCGGGCGCCGGCAACTTCCTCACGAAGCTCACCGAAATCGCTGCCTTCTCGTTCATGTTCACCTCGCTGCTGCTGGCCGGCCTCGCCTCGCACCACGGCGAGTCGAAGTACGAAGAGGCGGCGAAGGTGATCTACGGCAGCGCGACGGCCTCCGCGTCGGCGTCGGCCTCGACGACGGCGCCCCCGAGCTCGGCGCCCGTAAACCTGCCGGCCCCGACGCCCCCGGCGCCCGCGCCGGCCTCCTCGCACTGATCGGCGGCGCCGCAGCCCGCCGCGCCCTCTGCCTCGATCGACCGCCCCGTGCGTTCGTCACGCGCTCGCGTCCTCACGCTCGTCGCAGGCGTCGCGCTGGGGCGGTTGGCCTTGGCGTCGGCGGCTTGGGGCTTCGGGTTTCGCGCCGTCAGCGACGACGACTTCGCGCGCGTGACCATCGCGCAGCGCTTCGTGGCCGCGCCGCACCTCGATCCGACCGGGACGAGCTGGCTGCCGCTCCCCTTCTGGCTGCTCGGCGGCGCGATGAAGCTCGTCGGCACGAGCCTCGCGGCGGCGCGCGGGGTCTCGATGGCCGAGGCCGCCCTGGCGACGGCCTGGCTCGCCTTCGTCGCGCTGCGCGCGGGGCTCTCGCGCGGTCGCGTGCTCGCCGCCTGTCTGTTCGCCTCGGCGATGCCGTGGGGCATGCAGCTGACGCTCGCGACCGTGCCCGAGGCGCCGGCCGCGGCGCTGGCCGCCGCCGCTGCGATCTCGCTCGCGTCGGCTTCGTCGCCTCTTCGCGTCTTGGGCGCGCTTTCGCTGCTCGCGAGCGTGCTGAGCCGCTACGACGCCTGGCCCCTCGCGTTCGCGTTCGCGGCGCTCTCGGCGCGCGACGCCGTGCGCGCCCGCGGCCGCGATCGCGCGCTGCTCGCCCTGGCCGGTGCCCTCGCGCTCGCCGGTCCGCTCGCTTGGTCGCTTTGGGAGTGGGCGAAATACGGCGATCCGCTGCGCTACTTCGGGCTGGTGAGGAGCTATCGGCGCGCGCTCGGCCAGGGGCCCTCGCTGCGGGAGCGCGTGCTCGGCTACCCGCGCGGCATGTTCGACGAGCTGCGCGAGGTGCTCTTCCTCGGCGCCGGCGCGCTCGTGACGTGGATCGCGACGCGACGCCGGCTCGTCGCGCGCGCCGAGCTCGCTTGGGTGCGCCCGCTTTCGCTGGCGGCGCTGCAGCTCCTGGTGCTCATCGCCGGCGACGTGCGCGACGGCGCGCCGACGCACCACCCGGAGCGCGCGCTGCTCGGCCCCGCGACGGTGGTCGTCTTCGCGTCGATCGACGCGATCGGCGCGCGGCTCTCGCGCCTCCGACGCCGCACCGCCGCGAGCCTGGTCGCCTCGCTCGCCCTCGCGATGGCGATCTGGGTCGCCCAGCAGCTCCGCCACTCGCTGCGCTTCTACGCGGACGTGCCGCGCACGCGCGAGATCGCGGCCGGCGAGGAGCTTCGCGCGAAGGTGCCCCGCTGCGAGCGGGTGCTCGTCGACACGCGCGATCTCAGCGGCGGCGTGCGCGACTACGGCTACTACGCGGTGATGGCTGCGTTCGGCAGGCCGCGCTCCGTCGAGATCGATCGCGACCAGGACCCGCGCAAGCCTGCGCGCGCCTCGTCGTTCGAGGCGCCGTCGTTGCTGCGCCGGCGCGCGGAGGTGGCCGGCGCGCGTTGGTTGCTCGCGTGGGGGGACCGTCACCGGGAGGCCGCCCTCGCGGCCGGCGCCTCGCTCGTGGCCGAGGAGCGCGCAGGCCAGCAGGGGGTGCGGTGGGCGCTGCTTCGGCTGCCTTGACGGGCCAAGCGCCGCGACCTACCGCTGAACGTTCGTTCGGGAGGATGCCATGGCGGAAGGTCTGAACCGCGTGATGTTGCTCGGGAACCTGGGTGCCGATCCGGAGCTGCGCTTCGGTCAGGGGCCCGACACGGCGGTGCTCCGTCTCCGCCTCGCGACGACCGAGTCGTACTTCGATCGCCGCACCAACGAGCGCAAGGAGCGCACCGACTGGCACAACGTCGTCGTGTTCGGCAAGCGGGGCGAGGCCCTGCAGAAGATCCTCCAGAAGGGCTCGACCATCTTCATCGAGGGGCGCCTGCAGACCGGCAGCTACGAGAAGGACGGCCAGAAGCACTATCGGACCGACATCGTGGCGACGAACGTGATCCTCGCGGGTCGTGGCGCCGGCGCCGGTCGCGAGGAGGGGGGCGGCTACGCCCGCGGCAGCAGCGGCAGCGGTGGTGCTGGCGGTGGCGGCGGCGGCGGCGGCCAACGGCAGGATCGCCCGAACTTCAACCGGCCGGCCCCGGCGGCCCCGGCACCGACCCCGGCGCCGCAGCCGACCGGCGACACCTTCGAAGACGACTTCCCGCCCGCCGGCGGCGGCGAGGACGACATTCCGTTCTGAGCACGGAATTCGACCGCGTCCGGCGGCGCCTGCGTCGTCCCCTCGATCGCTCGGCTCGCCCGGAAATCGGGCACGTGCGCGGCCTCGAGCGCGGCGGTGCCCGCCATTGAATCGCCGAGCCCGGCGCTCGTCCCTCTTTGAAGTCCAGGACGTGGCGCGGCGGATCCACACCGAACCTCAGGGCTGCGCCCAACCCGCAAGGAGCTACCCTTGTCCCTCATGAAGCTGACCCTCGCCTCGCTCGTTGCCACCACCCTCGTCGTCGGCGTCGCCGGCCTCGCTTGCGGCCGCAAGGCCGACGCGTCCCCCGCGGAGTCCACGGCCGCCGCCATGGCGCCGGGCGGGAGCACCGCCAGCAGCGATGGCAAGTGGACCGCCAGCGTGAAGCCCGTCGGCACCTACAAAAAGGGCGAGCAGGGGTACTTCGAGGTCGTGGTCAACGCGGTCGGCGACTTCCACGTCAACGACGACTACCCGACCGCGTTCCTGACCTCCGATCCCGCGCCCGCCAACGTGACCTTCGCGAAGACGAAGCTCTCGAGGAAGGGCGGCGACGCGAGCGCGTTCACGACCGAGGCGTGCAGCAACGACAAGGATCACGCCTGCGTGCTCCACGTGAAGGTCCCCTTCACGGCGTCCGCGGCGGGCACCTACAAGCTCGGCGGCACCCTCAAGGTCGGCATGTGCAGCAAGGCGAACTGCCTCAACGAGAAGATCTCGCTCGACTTCGACGCCAAGGTGAAGTGAGCCGCGGCGCGCCCCGGCGCGCTCGCCTCCGACGCCCCGTGACCCTCCCGTCGCGGGGCGTCGGTCATTTCGCGTAGCCCCAGCTCCTGAGCGCGCGCTGGATCTCCGCGTTCGCCGCGTCGCCCTTCGCGCGCTCGACCTTGCCCGCCTCGGCGCCGCCGGCGTCGCGCACCACGAAGACGCCGAGGTCGAGCGCCGGATCGATGAACGGCAGCTCGCTCGCCGTGACCCCCTCGCGCGTGTCGGCGTCGAGGCCGCGCGCGAGACCTGGGAGCGCGACGCCGAGCGCGCCGCCGAAGACGCCGTCTTCGCCGAGCGGCTTGCCGTCGAACGAGAACGACCAGCGCAGCGGCGTGGTCGTCGGCTCGACGACGAGGTCGAAGCCGACGAGCGCGTCGGCGCCGGTGGTCGCGCGGATCTCGAGCGTGTCGCCGTCGAGTCGGAGAGCGCCTGGGGCGAGCCCGATCGGCGTCGCGACGATCTTCTTGGCGCCCGACGCGACGAGGCTGCCGACGATCGCGTGCGCGCCGCCGGCGCCCGAGAAGCGCAGGTGCAACGCGGGCTCGCTCGACGCGCCCGGGGCGGCGTGGCCGTCGCCGGAGTTGGGTCTCGGCGTCTTGTCGAGCGCCGCGCGGATCATCGCCGAACCCTCGGCGACCACCGCCTTGTTTGCAGGGTCGTCGGCGACGTTGCGCTCCTCGCCCGGATCGACGTCGAGGTCGTAGAGCTCGTGTCGGATCGTCAGCTTCAGGGGGCTCGGCCACTGTCGGACGACCGACTGCGCGGCGGCGTCGCGCTCCTGGTAGCGGTAGTGCGACCACTGCACCGCGACGGTCCCGCGTCCCATCGTCACGAGCGCGCGATCGGGGCCGGGCAGTCCCTTGGCGAGCGCGACCATGTCGATCCCCTGCTGCCGCGGATCGGTGTCGAGCCCCTCGAGCCTCAGCAGCGTCGGCACGAGATCGAGGTTCGTGACGCGCGTGTCGACGCGCGCCCCCTCGGGGATCACGCCCGGGAGCGAGAGCACGATCGGCACCCGTGTCGTCTCCTCGTAGTGCCCAAAAGCGTGCTTGAACCGCGAGCGCACGCCGTCGAGGCCGACCGCGAGGTAGTTGTGCCAGTCGCTCAGCGTCTCGCCGTGATCGGCGGTGACGATGACGATCGTCGAGCCGCGCTTGCCGAGGCGATCGAGCTCCGCGAGCAGATCGCCGATCGCCGCGTCGTCCTTGCACGCCTCGGCCATGTAGAGGCGCACGAGCGGATCCCTCGGCCCGCCAGCCTCCGGGGCCGGCACGCGCTCGACGCACTCCGGCGGCGGCTCGTACGGCTCGTGCGGCGAGTTGTAGTTCACGAAGGTGAAGGTCCGCTCGCCCGCGTGCGCGCGCATCGACGCGAGGGCGGCCTTGGTGATCTCGGCCGTGTCGGCGACGTGGAAGCGGTAGTCCTCGGCCTGCTCGAAGCCGAAGTCGACGCCGACCGTCGCGTAGCCGAGCATGAAGTTGTTGTTCACGAACGCGCGCGTGGCGACCCCCGCCTTTCGCAGCGACAGCGCGAAGAGCGGCGGGCGCGACGCATACCAGGCGTCGGACTGCGCGTCGGGGATCGCCCACGGGAGCGGCGAGACGCCGAGCTCCGCGCTGTGCATGCCCGTGAGCATCGCGACGGTGCCGGGGCGTGTCCAACCCCCCGCCGAGATCGCGCGTCGGTAGATCGCCGACCGCGTCGCGAGCGCGTCGAGGTTCGGCGTGATCCCCGCGATCTTGGGCAAGAGCGTGTAGCCCGGCGGCACCTTCGCCGCGCGCTTCTTCGCGTCGAAGGCCTCGTCGTGGAAGCTCGCGATGACGTCGGGGCGCAGCGAGTCGACGACGATCCAGAGCACGTCGTAGGGCACCTTCGGGCGCGCCTTGCGGACGATCTGCGGCGTGCCCCAGAGCGCGACGGCGACCTGCTTGGTCGGCCCGTGCGTCCTGCTACGCACCTCGGCGGCGAGCTCGAGCTCCACCTCCTTGCCGGCGACCTTGGCGAGATCGAAGCGTCGATCGACCCAGTGATTGCGATCGGTGACGTCGACCGCGCCGATCTCGACCTCGGGCGAGCCGTCGGTGGGCCTCGCGCGCACGACGAACGTGACCTCTCCGATCGAGCCGCCGCGCGCTGCCTCGCCGGCGCCGAGCACCGCGGGCGCGACGTCGAGCCGCGCGTCTTCGGGCACGCGCAGGCGAAAGCGCAGCGACGAAGGGGTCGGGGCGACGATGGCCTCGCGCTCGGCGTACGCCCCCTCGTTCATGTTCCACTGGCGCACCGCGAAGTGGATCGTCTCCCCGGAGGCGGTGTGCGTCTCGTATTGCGTCTCGTGATCGCCCGCGAGGAAGGCGACCAGCTGCACGAGCCCCGCGGTCTGTTGCCGCGTTCCGACGTTCACCCACGGCGAGGGGAGCCTGCGCCAGTGCGGCTGAAGCAGCGCGAAGCCGCGCTCGCGCGAGGGCATCTGGATCGTCGCCTCGCGCACGAGCTCCGTGAGGCGCACCTCGATCTGCTCGACCTCGGGGCGCTGCCCGCTCGCCGACGACTCGCCCCCCTGCGCCGGCGCGGGGAGCGGCGTGGTCACCGCCGCCGCGGGGGCGCTTCGCACCGCCACGCGCACACCGACCAGCACGGCGACGGCGCCGAGCACGCAGCGCGCGGCGACCTCCGGGCCGCGGCGCGCGACGAAGCCGCGCCAGAGCGCCGACGCTCGTTCACCGGCGCCGCTCATGGCATCCTGAGCGCCGCGGCGCCCTCGCTTCGTGGGTTCTGGGGCTCCGTGCGCGGCACCAGGAGCCCGTCGCGCTCCTCCATGTTCGGATCGCCCAGCATCCAGCGCCAGAGGGTCGCCTGCAGGCGCGCGACGTCGGCGGGGCGCGAGGCGGCGACGTCGACCACCTCGCGCCCGTCGGCCTTGCGATCGAAGAGCATCCAACGCGCGCCCTTGCGGGTCGGCGCGTAGACGAGCTTCAAGTCTCCGTCGAGCACCATGCGGTGCTTGGCGGCGATGACCAGCGGCTCGGCCTCCGCGCGCATCACGACGTCGTAGGCGAGGCGCGGATCGAGCTCGGTGAGCTGCGCGACGTTGGGGTAGGGGAGGCGCAGCGGCGAGGGGCCCGTCGACGGCACCTCGGGGATCGACTCCGTCATCCACACCTCGGTCTCGGCGAACACCGGCGAGGCGGCGAGCGGCCTTCCCTCGAGCAGAGGGCGAAGCGGGCGGGCGTGGAAGCAATGGCGCTATCCGGGGGGGGC
>JAJXTK010000291.1 GCA_021783935.1 Myxococcales bacterium
CATCGTGAGCGCCTTCGCGACGCGCGCCAGGCCGACGATGTCGCTCTTGAGCTCCGCGAGCGACGACGAGTCGCGCATGCCGGCGAGCAAGCCGATCTGATGGTCGACGAGCAGCATGATGCTGTTCGCAGCCGTGGGCTTGTCGTAGACGAATCGGGACGCCTTGCGCGCGTCGTCCGCCGAGGTGCGCGTCGCCAAGGGCCTGTCGGTGGTCGGGCTGACGATGTCTGCGGATCGGCTCGCCATGGTCCCCTCCGTTCGCGCCGCAGTCTATCTGCTTGGCAAACGGCCGTACGGGGTCCTTCGTCCCTCCAAGGAGCGCGGCGGGAGCCTCAGTCTTGCCGGTGACGGACCCGCACCGTCCGGCGTTCCGCCGCATGCTGCAAGACGCGCTCCGCCCAGAGAGCGCACATCGTCGCGCCTGGCAGTTCTTCGAAATCTTCGAATCACTGCGGGCGAGCCAGCGTGGCTCCGGAGGCAGGGCTCGGGCGCGCCACTTCGCCCACGAGATCAAATGGCTCAATAGGTGTCTGCCTCATCGGCAACCTGCGGGGTGGCGAGCGTCGCGTGAGTGCCGGAAATCACGTGCGCCGCCGCTGTTGACCAGCCGGTCACGGTGCGCGGCGTTCGTGTCGGCGTCGCGCAAGAGGCGGTAATCCTGCGCCGCCTGCCACGCGGTCGCGAACGAGCACGAGGCCTTCCGCGCGATCTCGGCGATCGACAGATCGGGCGCGCGCTCGAGCGCGGTCCACACGTCGGCGCGAAACGACGGGCCCATCAGCACGCGGCATCGGTAGCCCGCGTGACGTCGAACCAGCACCTCCGGCGAGAGCACGTCCTCGCGGCGATCTCGGAGCGTGCCCTTCGGCACTCGCGCCGACGGGACGCGCAGCATCAGCCGATGCGTTCCCCAGTTCGCGAAGTGCATGTGCGCATCGAAGTACCGCTCGACGAGCTTCGCGGGGTCGGCCTTCAGATCTCCCCACTGGTACTCGTTCCAGAAACGCGTCGGCGTGATCTCCGCGCGCGTGGAGATCGTCCGGAGCTCCGCGATCTGCTTCGGCGTGAGCGGTCGGTCGAGCGCGACGAACTCGTAGCACTGGTACTCGCTCATCGAAGGTTCGTGGAGTTCTTCGCGAAGGACGCGAGGCCGCTTGTCGGGCACGACAGCGGCGCGAAGCGCGCTCTCCTCGCGCGCGCGATCGGCGCTTGGTTTGACCTCGCCGCCGTCGCGGCGGGCCTCGGTGAGGTATCGATCCCGGAGCGCGCCTTCAGTGCCGGCCTCGCACTCGCAGGCCACATCCGCGCGGCACTGCTCGTTGAGAACCTCGGTGCGTTCTGCGACCTGCACGCTCTCGACGGGTGGCTCCTTCCGACCGGTCCGCGCACGCCACGACGTCGGCTCTCGAATCTGGGCAGCTGCGGCCGCGATGGGCATGGCCGAGCCAGCACCGGTGCGCCTCCTCGGGCCCGCAGCGCCCTGTGGTTGCGTTAGCGTCGTTAGAGGTTGCGTCTGCGTCGTTTGTGGATACCCTGACGCATGGGAGCCCGCCATGAACGCCGCTCACGCAATCGAGGACCAAATCCGCCGCATGGCGCCCGTTGCGGCGCCGCCTGAGCAACAGGCGCAGGTCGTGGCGCTGTCGAAGGCGCTCGAAGGGATGGCGCATCCGCCGAGGCGTCGCGCGCCCAAGTGCCGCCTGGTCGGGCCGAACGGTGAGGCCGTCGAGCTGCCGGAGTCGGTCTTCTACGTGCTCGAGCGCGTGGCCGAAGTGCTCGCGCGCGGTGACTCGATCACCGTCGTTCCGGTCGGGCGAGAGGTGACCACGCAGCAGGCGGCGGACTTGCTGAACGTCTCGCGGCAGTACCTCGTGCGGCTGCTCGACGAAGGCCGATTGCCGTTCCGGAAGGTCGGCAAGCACCGCCGCGTGCGCATCGAGGACGTGCTCTCGTACAAGGCGACGCGCGACAAGGATCGGCGCGCCGGGCTGCGTGAGCTCTCGCGCCTGACAGAAGATCTGGGCGGGTACGACGTCGAGCTGAAGTAGGCTCCCGCGCCCTGCATGGTCCCGGCTCCGTTCGTCGTCGTGCTCGACGCCAACGTGCTGTTCCCGTTCACGCTGCGCGACACGCTCCTCCGCGCTGCGGCAGCCGGGCTCTATCAGGTGCGCTGGTCGCCGATGATCCTCGACGAAATGGAGCGCAACCTCGTGTCGACCGGCACGCTCGACGCGCCCAAGGCCGCGCGGCTGCGAGAAGTGATGGTCGTCGCCTGCGTGCGCGCGCACGTGGAGGCGCGAACGCCATGACCAACGACTGGTGCGCGTCCCTCGGGATCGAGTGCCCACGCCTCGAGGCCGTCGTGTCCCATCCCGAGGCGAACACGTACGCGCTCCTGCTCGTCGCGCTCCTCGAGCGCGGGGAGCCGATGACCCTGGCGGAGGTCGCCGCGCGGTTCGCCCGCGCCGGCGTCGCCAACGAATCGCGCGCGCTGCTCTCGCTCCAGCGCTGCAAACCCGCGCGGCCACCCGTCTACCGTGATGGCGATCGCTACCAGCTCGACCCGCACGACGACGATCTCGACCTGTGGGCGTTCCGGCTTGGGCTCAGGCCTCCGAAGGTCGCGTCTCCGCCTTCGCCGCCGGTACCGGAGCTTCCCGCGCCGGCCAACGACGTCGCGCTCACGCCGTCCGATCTGGATCTTGCGTTCAAAGACGCAGGGCTCACGAGCTGGTCTGCGCAGCGATTGGCGGTCGCCGTTCTCGATGCGAACGGCGGTCCGATGCTGCCGAGCGACGTCGTCGCAGCGGTCCACGCGCGCACGCGCCATCACGTGCTCCGCGAGACCTCGGTCGGTTTCGGGCGACGCGGCAGCGCGATCTCCGTCCTGCCCGACGGGCGATGGGCGATCGGGCCCGATTCGATCGACGCCGTCGCCGCGGCACGCGCCGCGGTGCGCGAACGCGTCGCCCTTGCACGTCGCCACGCGGCGATGCGACCGACGGAGGCGAGCATCGCGGAGGCGCGCGCAGAGTATGAACGCCGGCGCGCGGACCACGCGGCCGAGCTCGCGCGGCTCTCGCGTGCGCTGATCGTCGCGTTTCCGAAGGCACGCCCCGAGATGGTGGCGTTGCTCGACGTCGCCGAACGCTCGATCACGACGTTTGCGCGTTCCGAATTCGACGAGCTCCGGCGGACGCTCGGCCGCTACGACGTCCTCGGCGCCATGGACGTTCGCGCGCTGCTGCGTTCCCTCGACGTCGATCCCGGCGAGCGCCGGCTTGCCGAGCTCGGTCCCGCGCAGAAGACGATGCAGCTGAGTCGCCGCGGACGGACGCTCAAGATCACGACGTCGATGCTGGTCCAGGGCTCCTGCGGGATCTCCAAGCCGTTCGGCGATGAGAAGCTCCTCGCGGACTACCTCGCCGCAGGTGAGCTCACGAAGCTGCGGCGACGCATCGAATCCGATGTGAAGTCGCTCTATGCGCTGCACGAATTCGGCAGGCTCCACGGGGGAGTTCGACTCCGGTGGGGCTTCCTCGACGAGTGGATGGCCGCGCCCTGGGTCCATCGAGACGAGGCCAGACTCGTCGACCTGAAGAACGCTGCGCTCGAGACGCGCACCCCGCTGGAGATCGTGACCGGAACGGCGCCTGGATGGGCCGAGCCCTGGTCGCGTGCCCGCGTGGCCTTCGTCCAGCGCCATCCATCCGGATACGGCACGCTCCTGTTCGACGCGGCCGGGGAGCTGATCGACGAGGCCGAGATCCAGCTCGCGCGGCTCACGCGACCCGCGCATTGAGAAGGCGTGCGGTACTGCAGCCGGGTGGCTTCCTCCCGCGGACGGCCGGAGTCCAGCGTGCTGGACGGAGGCCGTCGGCCGCCGAGCCCTGCCCAAAATGCAGAAGGCCGACTCGCGAGAGTCGGCCTTCCCTGCAAGAGCTCCCCGTACGACGCCGAAGGCGAACGGATCTTTGTGGGCGCTCTTAAGACGCTTGAACAACTTCGCGCAGAGAATCTCGGAAAGAGCGGCTAGCGCGGCGCGCGAGTGGGGCCGTTCGCAACGCGCCGCGCCTTGGCGGCTGCCCCTTCATCGCCCGAAGCGCCAGTGCGTTCGCCGCGTCGACAGTGCCGCAGGCGCGCCGAACGCGCACCGCGCTAAAGCGCGATGAAGATCGGCTCGGAGGCGCACGCGAGGCCCAAGCGCTTACGCTGGCCCCGCTTCACGACGTGCGTAATCCAGCTCGGCGCAGACCTCGTCGTAGAGCTTCTCCCGCCTGACGCTCATCGTTCGATGCTGCGTCCGCACCGAGCAGAACGAGGCGCGACCGCCCGCCACCGAGCGCCCTGTTGGCTCCTCCCTTGCACCGCATGCGTGCCGAGGAGCGCGCCATGAAGATCCTCTTGGCCATCGATGGCTCAGCCCACTCGGACGAGGCCGTGCAGACCGTTGTGGCGCGGCCGTGGCCACCCGAGACGATCGTGCGCGTCCTCTCGGTCGTTCAGCACCTTCGCGTGCCGCCGCCGCCCGGACCGGCCTGGGCGGGGGGACCAGGTGCGCCTGCGGACGAGCACCTCAGGACCCACGCCGCGATCGTCGTCCAGGCCGCCACCGAGATCCTTCGTGCGCATGGCCTCGCGACCGAGACGCTGGTCCGCACGGGGGACGCGCGCGCCGAGATCATCGACGCCGCGAACGAATGGCCGGCGGACCTCATCGTCGTGGGCTCGCGGGGGCTCACCGGGATCAAGCGCTGGCTCCTCGGCAGCGTCGCGCAGTTCGTGGTTGCGCACGCTCAGTGTTCGGTAGAGGTCGTGCACAAGCGGGAGGTCGGGCGGGTCGCGTAGAACGGCCGGCCGACGGACCGAGCGCCCGGCCCGGCGGGATGCACGTCGTCGCTGCGCGTGTTATCGTTCAAGGACGATGAAAGCCGATCCCGCCGCCTGTTGCCCGCCCCCCGCGGCCGGCAAGCCCGACCTCCGGCCCATCGAGGGCGCCGAAGCCGACGAGGAGCTCGCCACGCTCTGCAAGGCGATCGGGCACCCCGCGCGCGTGCAGATCCTCCGCATCCTCGTGGCGAAAGAGTCCTGCATCTGCGGCGACATTGTCGACGAGCTCCCGCTCGCGCAGTCGACCGTGTCGCAGCACCTCAAGGTCCTCAAGGAGGCCGGGCTCATCCGCGGCGACGTCGATGGTCCGCGCGTCTGCTACTGCATCGAGCCGCGCACGCTGCGGCGCCTGAAGGCCCTCATCGGCGGGCTCTGAACCGTCCCTCCGCCATCGTCCATCACCGATTCCACCGAGGTTCCCCAATGGCTACGATCCGCGTCTTCGATCCCGCCCTCTGCTGCTCCACCGGCGTCTGCGGCACGACCGTCGATCCCGACCTCGCGCGCTTCGCCGCGGATCTCGACTGGCTCCAGAAGCAGGGCGTCACCGTCGAGCGATTCAACCTCGCCCAGCAGCCGGGGGCGTTCGTCCAGCACGCCGCCGTGAACGCCGCGCTCACGGCCCGTGGCAACGATTGTCTGCCGATGGTGCTCCTCGACGAGCGCATCGCGGTGGAGGGCTCGTACCCGTCGCGCGAGACGCTCGCCGCGCTCGCCGGCGTCGTCGTGCGCAAGCTCGACGCCGCGCCGACTGCCTCGAGCGGCTGCTGCGGGTCGTCGAGCGGCGCCGCCGCGCCGAAGAAGACCAGCTGCTGCTGAGCGCTGTCGCACGATGGGGCCGATGACGATTCTCTGCGTCCGTTCGGGGCGACCTGCGTCTTCGTCTTCATCAAACGCGGACGGCTCCGCCGCCGCTTGTGGAGGTTTCCGATGACCGAGCGTTCCCATGACGAGGTTCGAGGCGCAGTGCGTGAGCTCTACGGCCAGGTCGCCAAGAGCGACGGCGCGGTGGGCTGCGTGCCGGGCTGCTGCGGCGTGAGCAAGGAGATGAGCCTCGCGCTCGGCTACACGGCGGAGGAGCTGGCGGCCGTGCCGGACGGCGCGAACCTCGGCCTCGGCTGCGGCAACCCGCAGGCGATCGCGGCGCTGAAGCCGGGCGAGACGGTGCTCGATCTCGGCGCCGGCGGAGGCTTCGACTGCTTCCTCGCCGCGCGACAGGTCGGCGAACCCGGACGCGTGATCGGCGTCGACATGACGCCCGACATGGTGAGCAAGGCGCGCGGGAACGCGGAGCGCGCCGAGGTGAAGAGCGTCGAGTTCCGGCTCGGCGAGATCGAGCACCTGCCGGTCGCCGACGGCAGCGTCGACGTCATCCTCTCGAACTGCGTGATCAACCTCTCGCCCGACAAGGGCTCGGTCTTCCGCGACGCCTTCCGCGTGCTCAAGCCCGGCGGCCGGCTCGCCATCTCGGACATCGTGAAGCTCGGCGTGCTCCCCGAGGAGCTGGAGTCGCAGCTCGCGGCGCTCACCGGCTGCATCTCCGGCGCAGCGAGCGTCGACACGCTGCAGGCCCTCTTGCGCGTCGCGGGGTTCGAGGAGATCCGGATCGTCGCCAAGCCCGAGAGCGCGGCGTTCATCCGCGAGTGGTTCCCCGGGTCGGACGCCGAGAAGTACGTCGCGTCGGCGACGATCGAGGCGCGCAAAGGGGCGGCCGTCCGCGACGAGCGCTCCACGCCCGCCGAGAGCATCTACAGCGCAGCCGTCGCCGAGCTCGTCGCCATTGGCGCGGCCATCGCGTCGAACTGCGAGCCCTGCTTCAAGTTCCACTTCGACAAGGCGCACAAGCTCGGCGTCTCGCGCGAGGACATGCTCCGCGCGGTCACCACCGCGCAGAACGTGAAGGACGCCCCGGCGAAGTCGATGCTGGACCTCGCCCAACGCCATCTGGGTCGCGACTCGGTGGACGCCGACGCAGCCGCCAGCGCGGAGCCGGCCCCCAAGGCGAAGTCGAGCGGTTGCTGCGGTTCGTCGGACGCGGGCGAGTCGGGGCAGAAGAAGTCCCGCTGCTGCTGAAAGAACCCTCGCGCCCACGCCGCTGCAACGAGAGCGGCGTGGGCGAGGCGGATCAGTGCCTCAGCGCCCGGAGGCGCTGCTCCCCGACGGGCTCCTCCGCGAGCCACGGCACCGCAACGACCCGGGCCGCGTAGTCGCGCCGGATTCGTTCGATCTGGCGTCGCTCGGACGAGTCGGTCGATTTCCTGCGTCCTTCGGGCGACCCCTCCGTCTTCAGAAGTGAGAGCCATGCATCAGGACGCGAACGAGCCTCGGCGGGACGGCGAAGCGGCGGTTGGGCGCCTTGGCGGGGAGGCGGCTGGCCCCGACCCCGCGGAACGCGCGCGCGCCGGCGGGCACGCGATGACGCCGGTCTACCTGGCGCTCCGCGACGGGCTCCGTCGCTTCGTCGCGCGCCGCGTGCGGCCGGAGCACGTCGACGATCTCGTGCAGGACATCCTGCTGCGCATGCACGAGCGCGCGGGCGACCTTCACGACGAGGCGCGCCTACCGGGGTGGGCATTCCGCATCGCGCAGTCGGTCGTCGCCGACCACCATCGCCGCAAGCGCCCCGAGATCGCGGCCGGCGAGGACGTGGATCACGAGGAGCGCGAGGGCTCCGATGCCGAGGCCGACGACCAGGGGAACGTGAACGAGATCGTCGCCGGCTGGCTCCGGCCGATGCTCGCGCTGCTCCCCGACGAGTACGAACAGGCGGTCGAGCTCGTCGACGTCGAGGGGCTCAGCCAGCGTGAGTACGCGGAGCGCGCCGGCCTCTCGATCTCCGGCGCGAAGTCGCGCGTGCAGCGCGGTCGACGGATGCTCGAGGAGATCGTGCGCGCCTGCTGCGACCTCGAGACCGACACGCGCGGCAACGTCATCGGCTACGAGCGCCGCAACTGCGCCTGTGGCGACACGAACGCGAACGGCGACGGCGGGGGCTGCACGCCCGCCCGCTGAACTTCATACGTGG
>JAJXTK010000292.1 GCA_021783935.1 Myxococcales bacterium
ACGCCGACGCGATCGCGCGGGCGGCGCGCGATCGGCTCGCAGCGCGCCGGCGCGGCACGCTGGTGCGCGTGCTCAACGCCACGGGGGTGGTGCTCCACACGAACGTCGGGCGCGCGCGCCTCGCGCGCGAGTCCCGCGAGGCGGCGGCGCGCGAGGGGAGCGACTACGCGTCGATCGAGCTCGATCTCGCGACGGGCGGGCGCGGCTCGCGGCACGTGCACGCGGCGGCGCGCCTCGCCCGGCTGACCGGCGCCGAGGACGCGGTGGTCGTCAACAACGCGGCGGCCGCGCTGACCCTGGCCCTCGCGGCGCTCTCGGGCGGCGGCGAGGTGGTGGTCTCGCGGGGCGAGCTGGTGGAGATCGGCGGCGCCTTCCGCATCCCCGAGATCGTCGAGGCCGGCGGCGCGCACCTGCGCGAGGTCGGCACGACCAACCGCACGCGCACCGACGACTACGCGCGCGCCCTCGCCCTTGCCAGCCTCAACGCCGCCGCGCCGAGGCTGCTGCTCAAGGTGCACCGCTCGAACTTCGCGATGGTCGGCTTCACCGAGGAGGCGAGCGTCGAGTCATTGGCAGCATTGGCACGATCGACCTCGCCGGCGCCGCCGCTCGTGGTCGACCTAGGCTCGGGGCTCCTGGTCTCGGGGGCGAGCGTCGGCCTCCCCGACGAGCCCGACGTGCCGGGCGCGGTGGCCGCGGGCGCCGACGTGGTCGTCTTCAGCGGCGACAAGCTGCTCGGCGGTCCGCAGGCCGGGCTCGCGGTCGGGCGGGCTACTGCCATTGCTGCCATGCGTTCGCACCCGCTCATGCGGGCGCTGCGCGCGGGCAAGCTGGTGCTCGCCGCGCTCGACGCGACGCTCTCGCTCTACGAGCGCGGGGTCGCCATCCGGGAGGTGCCGACGCTGCGGGCGCTCGCGGAGCCTGCCGAGGTCGTGCGCGCGCGCGCCGAGCGCCTCGCCGCGGCGGTCGGCAGCGGCGCGGTCGTGGCGACCGAGGCGAGGGTCGGCGGCGGCGCCCAGCCGCTGCGCGCGATCCCCTCCTTCGCGCTGCGGCTCGAGGGGGACGCCGAGCGCATCGCGGCGCGCCTGCGCGAGGGGGCGCCGATCGTGCTCGCGCGCATCGAGGACGGCGCGCTCCTGGCCGATCTGCGCGCGATCGACGACGACGAGATCGAGCTGCTCTCCCAGCGTCTGCGCGCGGCGCTCGCGGGCTGACGCTCAGGCGTCCTCGCGCACCAGGCGGGCGCGCACCCCGCCGAGCCAGACCGTCGCCGCGAGGGCGATCGCGACCGGCAGGATCCACATCCCCGTGCGCAGCGAGTGGGTCACGTCGGCGATCTTGCCGATGAGCGGCGGGCTCACCAGATCACCGAGCAGGTGCTGCGTGAAGATGCTGACCGCCATCGCCGTCGCGCGCAGCGACCGGGGCACCGAGCCGAGGATCACGACGTTGATCGGCGAGGTCGAGGCGAAGAGGGCGACCTCGCACACGAAGATCGCGACGAAGAACGTCGTCGACGACGGCGTGTAGAGCGAGAGGGCCGCGGCGGGCACGCCGACCACGGTCGCGAGGCCGGAGAAGCGCAGGTAGCGGCGGATGCGGGTCTCGTCGTCGCACTGCGCGGGCAGGGCCCGGTCGGCGAGCCACGCGCCGGCGATCGTCCCGAAGAGCCCGGCGAGCACCGTGACGACGCCGAACCAGAAGTCGGCGACGCTCAGCTTCATCGCGTGCACCTCGTAGAGGAACTTCGGCGCCCACGCCGGGAAGCCGCCGAGCGCGAAGGTGTACGCGGTGAGCCCGGCCACGCACGCGACGTAGAGCGCCGAGCGCCCGAGCGCGCCGAGCGCCGCGACCCCGCGCGTCTGCGACGCGTCGTCGTGCGCGCGCGGCGCGGGCTCGGCGATGGTGGGCACGATGAGCGCGAGCGCGACGCCGGGGCCTCCCGCGACGAAGAACGCCGCGCGCCAGCCGAAGTGCTCCTCGAGCACGCCGCCGAGCAGGAAGCCGAGCGCGCTGCCGACCGGGATCGCGAGGTAGAAGATCGCGAGCCAGCGGTTCTTCTTCGCGGGCGGCGCGAGGTCGTCGATGATCGTGGGCGCCAGCGTCGCGTAGCTCGCCTCGCCGACGCCGACCGCGATGCGCGCGAGCACCATCGACGTCGCGCCGTGCGCGAGCCCCGAGGCGGCGGTCGCGACGCTCCAGAGCAAGACGCCGATCGCCATCAGCCAGCGCCGGATCGTCGTGGCGTCGCCCCCCGCCTTGGCGAAGCGCCGGTCGCCGAGCCAGCCGAAGGCGGGGCTCGTGAGGAAGTAGCCGAGCATGAACGCGCTGATCGTGAAGCCGGTCTGTGCGTTGGACAGCCCGAGCTCCTCCTGGAACTTCGGCGACACCGCGGCGACCAGGTAGCGATCGACGTAGTTGACGAAGTTGATCGCCGTCAGCACGCCGAGGATGGTCTGGGGTCGGACGATCCGCGCGCTCACTTCGCCTCTTTGCGCGCGGCGAGCGCGCCGCAGTGCTCGAGGTACGCGGCCTCGTGTCGGCCGACGATCGGCACCAGCGCCGACCACAGCCAGCGGGGCGGCGCGCCGACGTCGCGCTCGTCGCCGAAGCTCGCCCGCCAGCCCTTCGCGTCGTGCACGTCGAGCTGGCGCGCGTGCGCGCGGCCGAGGATTCCGCCGAGGTGCCGCGCGACGGCGCAGGCCTCGTCGTGCTCGAGCCCGTCCACGCTGACCTTGTCCTCTTGAGGCAACAGCTCGCGCACGACGACCGGCATCCCCTCGAGCGTGGCGGCGAGCAGCCGACCGCCGATCGGCGGCGAGAGCGCGCGCGCGCCGTGGACGACCCGCTCGGCGTCGTCCTTGGGCACGTGCGCCCCCGCGACCCGAGGCGCCTGGGTCGGCTGCGCCTCCTTGACGTCGAGCAGCCGCAGGTCCTGATCGTGGTGCTTCTTGCCCTGCTCGCCGACCGACACGAGCGCAGCGACGCGGAAGGCGCCGAGCGACCCGGTGCCCGCGACGCGAAAGGCGAGGTCGACGATCTCGAGCGCCTCGTGGCGGTCGATCCCCGCGAGCGTGGTCACGAGCGCCGAGACCTCCGCCGAGCCGACCAGCGCCTCGACCGCGCGCCGCTCCGCTTGGCTGAGCGGCCAGTAGCGAGGCCCCATCGGGAAGGCGCGCCTGCCCCCCACCTCGGGGCAGCGCCCGTCGAGCAGCTCGCTGCGAGAGCGCGCCGCGGCGTGGCGCTCGAGCTTGCGCAGGCGCGCCGACGGCTCGTCGACCACCAGCGCCTCCCCCTTCTCGCGCTGCCTCAGCAGGCCGTCGTAGCCGCGCGTCATCGCGTCGAGCATCGCGGCGGTGTCGAGGCCGTTGCGCCCGGCGGCGCGCGCCGCCATCGAGAGCGACAGCGCGAGGCGCAGCAGGTCGTGCGCGGGCTCGCCCACGGTGGCCTCGTCGAGATCGTTCATCTCGAGGTCCCCTTCGCCGCGCGCGTCGGACACCGCCCCGAAGTTCTCGGCGTGGCAGTCGCCGCTGATCCAAATCGCCGGCCCCGAAGGGAGCGCGCGCCGCTGCTCCGCGATCGTCTCGTAGAAGAGCCGCGAGCTCGCGCGCACGAACGCGTGCGCGGTCGCCGCCATCTTGCGGTCGCGAAGCACCTGCAGGCGCCCCTGCCGCTCGCTCGCCGTCCGCGGCACCTCCTCCTCGTGCTTGGTCATGCGCCCCGCGAAGTTAGCGCGGCGCGCGCCCGCCGGCTCGTCATTCACGAGCGGCGCCAGGGCCACGCGTCACTGGATGCTGCCGACGCAGACGCCGCTGACGCACTGCTCGCCGCGGGCGCAATTCGCGTTGTTCAGGCAGCCGAGGCGCTCGACCTTCTTCACCCACTGCGCGATGTGGTTGCCGCTCCCCAGGTCCTGGAACGGGAGCCAGAAGGCCGGCCAGCTGCCGTCGACGCCCGCCGCCGCCTTGGCCGGATCGATCGCGGTCATCCAGATCTGCGCCGTGAGATCGGTCGGCTTGGTGGGATCGGCGGGCGGGTTCTGATTGAGGCGCAGGCCGTACCTGCGGCGGCTCGAGAAGGTGACCCAGACGAGGCTCCCGCCGTTGCGATAGCGCTGGACCTCCACCGTCGGCTTCGGCCACGAGTCGCCGCCGGTCGAGGCACGAGCGAGCTTCACCGGCGTGCCGCCCGCGGTGGGCACCGTCCAGACCTCGGCGTCGTAGGCGTCGTAGCTGTTCTGGTTGTTCGGCGAGCGGTTGAAGATGACGAACGAATTGTCGGGCGAGAACGTCGGATAGTAGTTGTTGTAGCCGCCGCCGTAGGTGACCAGCGCCGGGCCGCTCGCCCAGATCGAGCCGCTCCAATCGAGCCGCTGGATGGTGCCGTCGGAGATCCCCGTGGCGCCGCAGGTGAGCCCGAAGCACGTGCCGTTGTGCTTGGCGTAGACGATGTGCTGGCCGTCGGCCGACCAGTTCGGCTGCGTGCCCTGCTGGCCGATCTGCGCGACCTGGGCGCCCGTCGAGGCGCTGCGCAGCGTGAGGGTCGCGCCGTCGGAGGTGACCATCTGCGTCTCGTCGGGCGAGAACGTGTAGAAGTTCGCGCCGGTCGACCCTTGAAAGACCACCGTGCGCGTGGCGACGTCCCACGTCTTGTAGACGGCGGGCGAGGGCAAGTCCTGGCCGAGCGCGACGCGGTGGCCGCGGCGCGACAGCTCGTGACAGCCGACGCAGATGGCGGCGCCGGCCTTGGGGGCGTTCATCCAGGTCTCGGCGCTGGCGCCGCTGACGCCGAACTCGTAGCGCATCGTCGAGCCGGCGCCCGCGTTCCAGTAGTAGACGCCGCCGACGATGTCCTCGAGGCCGAAGGAGATGTGCTGCGCGGCCGACGCGCCGACGGCGCCCGGGGTGCTGCCGTTCACGCCGCTGAGCGTGTAGGTCACCGGCGTCTGCCCGCGTCCTCCCTCGGCGAGGTACTTCCACACCGTCGCGTCGGGCGCGTAGCCGCAGCCGCCGGTGGAGCCGATCGGGTTGCACGGGAAGTACACGGTGAGATCGACGTTCGACCCCTTGAATTGCAGCTGGAAGAGCGTGTTGCCCGCGCCAGGCAGGAACTGGAACTCGAAGACGTTCATGTTCGGCGGGACGATGGTGCCGTCGTTCGGGTAGACGATCGTCGGCGCCGCGCCCCCGCCGCCGCCGCCGAAGCTCGAGGCGGAACCCGACGGCGCGCCCGAGGCGACGATCACCTGCGGGCCGACGACGGTGAAGCTCGTCGAGGCGCCGTACGTCCCCTGCTTCGCGCGCACGGTCGTCGCGCCAGGCTTCACGTACGTGAGCGTCGTGCCGGAGAAGGTGCCGATCGAGGTGTCGTCGATCGTGAAGCTCGTCGAGCTGGTGACGTCCTGCGGCGGCTGGAAGCCGGTCGAGGGGACCAGCGATGCGTAGAACGCGAGCGTCGCCGAGGTCGCGCCGCCGGGGAGCGTGACCGTGGTGTTCGCCGGGGTGATCTGCAGGCTCCAAGTGACCGCCGGCGACGTGTCGGCGACGCCCGAGTCGGTCGGCGGGCTCGTGGTCCACCCCGAGTCGCTCGGCGGCGTGCCGCCGTCGGTGCCGACGACGGTGGAGTCTTGGGTGGGCGAGCCGCTGTCTTCGAGGGGGGCGCCGTCTTGTTGGACGACGTTGCCGTCGGGCAGCGTGACGGTCCCTGAGTCCCCCTTGAACCCGATGATGCTGGTCTTGTCCTGGCCGGCGGAGCACGCGGCGCCGAGCACCATCGCGAGCGGCAGCACCCAAGCGAAGCGAACCTGCGAGGTCATCGGCGCATTTTTCTCGCGCAGAGCGCGTCGGTCAAACCCGACGTGCGCCCGCGAGCGGCGCCTTCCCGTCGTCAAGAGGCGCCATTCGCCGGGCGGCGCGCGTCGTTCGTCGCTGAGAGGAATCCGCGGCGGACGCGTCGCCGCGAGGCGCCGATGTCGCACCTCGCGCGGCGAGCGGTCAGCGGAGCCCCGCCGCCATGATGGCGAGCGCCGCGAAGATCAGCGCGACGATGCCGATCGCGCCCACGAACATCGACGCGAGCTTGCGCACGTGCGGCTGCCCGTCGGCCCGCGTCGGCCCCCCCTCGCGCAGGATCGCGTCGATCTCGGCGTCGACGTGCGCGCTGCGCGAGAAGAGCCCGAGCTGCACCACGATCGCGAGCTCGACCAGCCCCGCGGCGAAGACGGCGAGCGTCGTCCACCTTCGCACGCGGGCGCCCCGCGCCTTCTCGCGCGCGAAGGCGGCGTCGAGCCCCGAGGCCACCGTGTCTCGCCGCGGCAGCGAGGCGCGCGCGAACGCGATCGTCGCCGGCAGCGCGGCGCCCCACGGGCGCAGCGAGCCCGTCGGCGGCGGGAGCGCGCGAGCGAAGCGCGGATCGTCGCTCAGCGCCGCGAGCCCATCGACGGGATCCTGCGCGATCACGAGCGGCCAGGCGATCGCGTGCGCGAGATCGTCGCGCGCCGGCGCGTCTGGCGACGAAGAGAGCTCGAGATCGTACTCGCCCGCGGCGTCGCGCGGCAGCGGCACTTGCGCCCGGTGCGCGGCGTCGAACGCGATCGCGCCGCCCCCGATTCGCGCGCCGTGAGACCAGAGATCCCAGTAGGCCCGGCGCAGCGTCGCGGGCCCGACGACGTCGAGCGCCGCGAGCCCCGTCGAGAGCGTCCCGTCGCACGCGGGGTAGGGGGTCGCGTACACCGCGCCGAGCGTCCCCGCCCACGCGCCGGCGAGCGCGTCCTTCTTCGCCTCGACCGTGATCATCACCGGCGGCGCGCCGGGGGTGAGCCGCACGCGGGCGAGCCCCGTCGCGTCGGTGACCGCGGTCGGCTGCACCTCGAAGATCCCCGCGTCCGCCGACACGGTGACGTGCGCCCCCTCGACCGGCTGCACGCCGTGCGCGTCGCGCCGCTGCACGCGCACCCAGGCCGCGCCCGGCACCTCGGGGACGAGCGCGGTGCGCTCGGGCGCTGCGGCGACCAGCAGCTCGCCCGACGCGCGACCGAACGTCCGCGGCTCGTCGAGCGCCCCGTCCGTAGGATCGGGCGCAGCAAGCCGCGAGGCGTCCACGCGCGCGAGCGGCAGCCACGCGCCGTCGACGCGCCCGTCGACGTCGAACGACGCAGGCAGCGGCGCCTCGAGGCGCAGCTCGGTCACCCCCTCCTCGTCGGTCACGGAGGCTTGGCCGCGCACGCCATCGCCGCGCAGCCGCACCTCGACCAGGGCCGCGCGCCCGATGCCCCCCGCGTCGTGACGCACGACGATCGCGCGCGCGAAGAGCGGCTGGCCGGCCTCGGGGCGCGGGCCCGCGATCACGTTCGCGCCGAAGATCGGGCGCGCGTGCGCGACGGCGATGCCGGCCGCGGTGACCGCGACCGCGAGCAGCGGCGGCACGTACGGCAGCCACCGCAAGGGCCACGGCGGGCGCGGCGGCGTCGCGGACGCGTCGTCGGGATCGGCTTGCACGAGCCCCAACGTACTGTGCCGCGGGGGGCGTTTCGACCGCCGTGACGCGCCGCCGCATCGCGCGTGCCGTTGCGGCCGCCGCGCCCCCGCGCAAAGGCGAGCGCATGAGCGACAGCCAAGCGAAGGTCGATTCGGTCGCCGTCCTCGGCGCCGGCACGATGGGGTCCGGGATTGCGCAGATCTTCGCGGCGACGGGCGCGAAGGTGCGGCTCTTCGACGTCGAGCGGCGGCGCATCGAGCAGGCGCGCGCGCAGATCAAGGGCTCGCTCGCCAAGCAGGTCGCCAAGGGGAAGCTCGAGTCGGAAGCGGCCGATGCGACCGTCGAGGCGATGGCCCCCTCGACGGCGATCTGCGAGGCGGTGCGCGGCGCAGAGCTCGTCGTCGCGGCGG
>JAJXTK010000293.1 GCA_021783935.1 Myxococcales bacterium
GTCTTCCTCGTGAACGTGCCGGTCGGCGGCGTCGCCGTCGCGCTCCTCGCGCTCTCCTACCGCGATCCGCCGCGGCGCAAGGTGCGCGTCGAGCCGTGGGGCGCGCTGCTGCTCGGCGGCGCCTTCGCCGCCGCGCTCGTCGGCCTCGAGCCGCGCGCGGGGGCCTCGCTCCTCGGGCGCGCGCTGGCCATCGGCCTCGCCGCTGCGATCGCCTCCTGGTTCGTCGCGCAGCAGCGGCGAGCGAGCCGGCCGATCCTCGCGCCGGAGCTGCTCCGTCGCCCGATCGTGCGCGCGGGGCTGCTCGCCTCGCTCTTCGTCGGCGCGCTCTTGAACGTGTGCGTCGCGTACGTGCCGCTCTGGGCCGCGCGCACCTCGGGCGACGCCGCGCGCGCGGGGCTCACGCTCATCCCCGTGCTCGGCGGCTGGGCCTTCGGCTCGAGCTTCGGGGTGCGCGTGCTCGTGCGTCGCGGCATGCGCGCGAGCGTCGGCGGCGGCTTCGCGCTCGCGCTCTCGGGCGCGGTGTTCGTCGCGCTGTCGGTGCTCGGCGGCGCGCCGCTGTGGGTCACCTTCGTCGCGCTCGCGCTGCTCGGCGCCGGACTCGGCCCCGCGGCGAGCACCTCGCTGGTCGCCGCGCAGAGCGACGTGCCGTGGCCCGCGCGCGCCTCGACCACGAGCGTCATCTACGCGATCCGATCGCTCGGCGGCTCGATCGCGGTCGCCACGCTCGGCGACGTGTCGACCGGCGCGGGCCGAGGCCTCGAGCTGTTTGGCGCGCTCGTCGCGATCGCCGGCGCGGCCGCGCTCGCCTCGGCCTGGCTCGCGCCGGCGGGCAGGCGCGCGATGGCCGAGGAGGCCGCGCTCGCGGCCGAGTGATCGTCCGCCGACCCCCGCCCCGCGCCGGCTGTCGGTATCCTCGAACCTCATGGTGCGCCGCTCGCTCGTCATGCCCCTCGCGCTCGCCTGGCTGTGGTCGTCGCTCGCGCTCGCCGGCTGCGACCGCGAGGCGAAGAGGCAGGCCGAGATCGCGAAGGGGGATCTCGAGCGCGCCGAGGTCGTGGTGCGGGACAAGCACGTCTCGGCGCTCGCCGCGGAGCTGCCGAAGGCGGCCGAGGCGATTTCGAAGCAGCGCGACCGCGCCGCCGCGTTCGTCGCGCGCCGCGACAAGACCGAGAGCCTGCGCGCGGCGCGCCGGTCGTTCTACGCCTTCACCGACGCGACCGGCGTGATCACCTGGGTCGAGGACCCCGCCTACCCGGTCGTCGAGCGCAAGCTGAAGGTCGGCTTCCCGGCGGTCGCCGACGTGCTCGACGGCAAGAAGCCCTACGCCGAGGGGCCCGGCCGCTTCGGTGACGAGGCGCCCGCCGCGCTCTGGTTCGTCGCCGCGGCGCCGACCAGGTCCGACGGCGCGATCGACGGCGCGCTCGTCGCCGCCTGGGACGCGCACGAGGCAGCGGACGATCTCGGCAGGCAGCTCGCGACCGACGCGAAGATGCAGATCGCCGCGCCGAAGCACCGCGTGAAGGAGTCCGAGCGCCTCGAGCTCGCGCTCGACGCGCCGCAGATTTGGGTCGCGATCTTCGCGCAAGACGGGGGGGTCTTCCTCCCTTACCGCGCGCCGCAGCCGCTAGAGGACGCGGCGACCAAGCTAGGGTTCGCCGGCAAGGACGCGGCTGGTTGGACCGGCACGGTGAAGGTCACCAACGCCTCGTGGGGCGTCGCGAGCAAGCGCATCGACGCGCTCATGCCCGGCTATGGGCTCGCGGTGATTCGCAACCGGTGAGCGCGGCGGCTCAGCTCGGGTACTTCTGCGGCGGCTTCTTCCAGCCCTTCGGCGGATCGTTGTCGCGCGGCTTGCCGGGCTTGCCATGGCCGGGCGCGAGGATCTTGTCGAGACGCGCCTTGAAGTCGAAGTTCGTGGTGTGCGGCGGGTGGTGGCAGCCGGTGCAGACCGTCTCGTCGGGCTTGGCCTTGAGCTCGAACGAGTACGGATCGTCGACGTGCTGCGAGCCCGGCCCGTGGCACGCCTCGCACTGCACCGCCTCGAGCCCCGCGACGTCGGTGACCGTGGAGCCGCCGGGCTTCTCGTAGCCGGTGACGTGGCAGCCCACGCAGTCGAGGTTGTAGTTCTTGGAGGCCTTGGCGAGCGTCGCGTAGGCCTTCGCGTGGCCGATCGTCGTCCAGTGCTCGTAGGCCGCGGTGTGACAGAGCTTGCAGTACTCGACGCCGACGTACCAAGGCGCGCCCTTGTCGGGCGCGGGCGCCCTCTTGCCGGCGAACTTCTGCTTGTTGAAGTCGTTGACGCGCTTGTAGTAGGCGCCCATCGAGTCGGCGACCGCCTTGTCGCGCCCGAGATCGTCCTTCACGTCGAAGAGCGTGTAGCGGACGAAGCTGCCGCTCGGCGCCGGCGGCGGCGCCTCGGCCCGCTGCAGCTTGCCGCGCAGCTCGGCGAGGCGCGCCCTCTGGGCCTCGACGTCCTTCTTGTCGGCCTTGGGATCCTTCTCCCAGCTCTGCACGCGCCGATCGAGCTCGTCGATCTGGGCGGTCAGGTCGGCGACCTCCTTGGCGCGCGCGAGGCCGCTGCCGTCGGCGAAGCGCCCCTCGCCGCGGACGTAGAAGTCGATCGCCGCGACGCGGGTGAGGTGATTCGACGGCTCGACGACCAGCACCGGCCCGATGAACGTCGGCGCCTTGGGGTCGTCGTTCGTGTCGCCGGCGAGCGCGGGCGCTCCGATCGCGAGCACGTCGAGCTCGGGGGTCGCCTCGGCCGCCCGGATCGCGTCGCCCCGCTCCATCGCGGCGAGGCCGATCACGACGCGCGCCCCCTCGGCGCGCGCGGCCTTGGCCTCGCGCCCGAGCGCCGCCGTCGCGTCGCCGATCGCGACCCCCTCGGGAGCGTCCTTGGCGGTCTTCGGGACGGAGACGCCGATGAACGCGACCTTCACGCCGCCGATCTCGCGCAGCGCTCGCGCGGCGGCGCCCGCGCTCGAGGGGCCGCTGACGTTGGCCGCGAGCAGCTTGCCGCCTGCGGCGTCACGCAGCCTCGCGAGCTCGAGCGCGCCCGCCGACCAGTCGTTCAACCCGGGCGCGAAGGCCGCGAGGCCGAGCCCACGGAGCCCGCCCGCGATCGCCTCGGCCTTCCACGTGTCCTGCTCGGTGCGCTCGGGCGCGAGCTTCTCCTCCATGAAGAAGAGCGGCCCCGCGGCCGCGACCACCGCGTTCGGCGCCTTGAGCTTCTCGGCCGCGACGAGCGCGCCGACGTGGTCGAGGCCGCCGAGCATGTCCTTCTGGCAGCCGCACGGCTCGAGGGCCCCCGCGAGATCCGAGAGCACGTAGACGCGCAGCGTCGGCGCCCCAGCCTCGCTCGCCGCGATGCCCGCGTCGTTCTTGCCGCTGCGGTGGCAGCCATCGCAGGCGGCGAGCAGCCCGCCGCCCAGCGTCGCCGCCAACAGCCCAGCCCAGATGCGCTTCGACCCTCTGGCCATGATCTTCGCGCCGATCCCTAGCAGAAGCCCGCGCGGCCCGCCTGCCCGGGCGGCCGGGTCCGGCTCGACGCCGCGCGTGCTAGACGGCGCGGGTGCTCGCTGCTCCGTGCGCGCTGCTCGTCGAGGCGGCCCGGCTCGACGTCGGGCGCGGCGTCGCGCTGCTCGACGAGGTGGCCACGCTGCGGCCTCTGGGGCGTCCGTGCTCGATCGACGCACGCGCGGCGCTGCTCGCGCGCGAAGAGGGGCGCGCCGCGCCGGAGCTCGTGGCCTTCGCGTTCGAGCTCGATGGTCGGCCCTCGCGGCTCGGAGGGCCGCGCGGCGTCGCGTCGCTCGAGGTCGAGGGGGGCGCGCGCCGCGTGCGCCTTCGCGCGGTGCTGCGGGGCGAGCGCTTCGTGCCGGTGCCGCTGTCGCTGGAGCCGCCGCTCGACGCCCTCGACGTGCGCTACCGCGTGCAGGCCTCGACCCCGTGGTCGAAGTTCTCGACGGCGGCGACGGCCCGCTGGGTCGATCGCGGCGTGCCCGCGCTCGTGAACGCCGATCTCGCGAGCGATCACCAGCCGCTCACGCTCGACGTCCGCCCGCGCGCGGCGGCCGTCGCGACCATGGTCGTCGACGCGGGCGCGCCGATCGCGTCCGAGCGGGGCGACTCCGGCGAGCTCGCCCGCGGCGGCGCCGCGACGCTCTCGGTGCTCTGGGACGATCTGCCCATCGCCGTCGCGACCGCGCCCGACGCCGCGAGCACGGTCGCGCGCGTGCGCGGGGTGGCCGAGGCCGCGCTCGTCGCCTCGCGCTCGCGCGACCCGATGCTGGAGGCGGTGGGCCAGCGGCTGGCGAGCGCCGTCGCGCGCGGCTTTCGCGGCTGTCGGCGCGAGCCGGGCTCGGTCCCCCCCGCGTGGCCCACGCCGCCCCCCGAGCTCGTCGCTACGGGCCTCCTCGACGACGATGAGGTCGGCTGTCCCAGGATCGACCACCTGCTCGGCGACCGCGCCGCCGAGGTCGCGCTCGAGCGTGAGGGGCGCGCCGCGCTGGCCGTCGCGCTCTTGGCCGACCCGAGGGCGCTCCCCGTCCTCGGCCCGCTCTTCGGTCGCACGGTCGAGCGCGCGAGCTCGGACGTCTCCCTTCGCGCGTCGCGTCGACGCGGCCGTCGCTTGCTCGTGGCCCTGCTGCTCGTCGCCGTCTCGGCGCTGGCCGCGGCGCTGTTGCTGCGTCGGTTGCCCCGTGAGACCTTCTGACGCCCGCATCGGGACGGCGCTCTCGAGACGATGAGCCTTTCGACCAAGCTCAAGACCTGGTTCTCGCCGGAGGCCGCCAAGCGTGCGCAGGCGGCCGAGTCGCGCGGCGAGCTCGAGGGGGCCATGTCGGGCTACATCCAGGCGGGGCGCTACGGCGACGCGGTGCGGGTGATGCTCGTGCTCGCGCAGGCGGAGCTCGAGCCGCACCGCCGAGCGCTCCTGCTCGCGCAGGCGAGCTCGATCGCGCCGGTCGGCGATCCCGCGCGGCTCGAGGCCTGGCGCGCGCGCGCGACGTTCATCCTCGACCGCGCCGAGGCGGGCGTGATCGACGCGACCATCCGCCGGCGCGAGCTGCTCGACGCCGGTCGCGCGCTCCGCGATCTCGGCGATCCCGAGCTCGCGGCCCGCGCGCTGCGCATCGCGGGCGATCTCGACGGGGAGATCGCCGCGCTCGCCGACGCAGGCGCGGTGCAGAAGCTCGAGGAGGCGGTCGCGCGCCAGCGCCGCTTCGAGGAGCTGCGCGCGCGTCAGGCGCTGCACTTCGAGGAGGCGCGCGACCTGATCGCCGTCGGTCGTCGCCGCGACGCGCTGGAGCTGTTGCGCGCCCGCCTGAGGGAGCACGAGACGGACGATCTGCGCGCGCTGCTCGAGGGCCTCCTCGCGCGGCGGCCGAGGCTGCCGACGGCGGCGCGCCTCGACGGCCGCCTCGTCGAGCTGGTCGCCGGCCACCCCGTGACGCTCGGGCGCACCGAGGGGGAGCTGCGCGTGCCCTCTCCGGTGGTCTCGCGCCGGCACCTCGAGTTTCAGCGGCGCGATGGCAACACGGCGTGGGTGCGTGACCTCGGCGGCAAGAACGCCACGACGGTGCGCGGCGCGCGCTTCGACGCGCTGCCGATCGGCCAGGGGCTCGATCTGCTCATCGGCAACGCGCTGCCGATCAAAGTCCGGACGGGCGAGCGCGGCGGCGTGTTCGTCGAGGTGCCCGGGCGCGTCTGCTGGTGCCCGCTCGGGCCCATCGATCTCGGCGGCGGCACGCGCGCCGCCTTCGAGCCGACCGACGACGGCTGGCTCCAGCTCGCCATCGCCCGCGGCTCGTCGGTCGTCCTCGGCGATCTGCGTGTCGAGGGGAACATCCAGCTGATCGTCGGAGATGAGCTGCGTCTGGCCCACGGCGGTCCGCTCGTCCTGCGCATCGTGCCGCCCCCCTCCGAGCGGCCGTAGCGCGGAGGTGCCATGGGCCTCTCGAGCTGGCTGCGCGAGAAGCTCGGGCTCGCGCGCCTGACGTCGCGCGATGCGCCGCCGATGCCGGAGCCGGAGCCGATGCCGGAGCCGATGCCGGAGCCGATGCCGGAGCCGATGCCGGAGCCGGAGCCGGAGCCGACGCCGAGGATGCTCCGCGAGGCCTTCGAGGCGAAGCGCTTCGATGAGGCGCGTGACCTGCTTGCTCGCGCGCTCGGCGGCGACGAGGAGGCCGACGTGCTCGAGTCGGCGCTCGCGCTGCTCGCCGGGGCGAGCGCGGTCGAGGGCGCCGCGTCGGAGGCGCTCGATCGCTTGCGCGTGCGTCTCGCGCAGGCGCTGGTGGAGCTCGGCGCGCGCCGGCGCGCGTCGGACCTGCTGGCCATGGCCCGCGCGCCGGCCGCTTGGGTGCTGCGAGCCGACCTGCTCGCCGACGGGCTCGATGGGCCGCCGAGCGCGGAGGATCTCGATCTGGCGATCGCGCTGCTCTCGCGCGCGCTGCGCGCCGATCTCGACGCGCCGGGCGTGCGCGAGCGCTGGGAGCGGCTGCGCGCGCGGGTCGGCGGCGCGATCTTGCCCGCCGCCGTCGACGTCGGCAGCACCCTGCTCTTGCCCTCCACGACCCTCCCGTACGTGCTGCGGCGCGAGGTCGCGCGCGGCGGTGCGGGGGTGGTCTACGAGGCCGAGGAGCGCCTCGGCACCATCCGTCGCGTCGTCGCGCTCAAGCTCGCCCACGCCGTGGCCGCCTCGCGCGAGCACCTCGCGAACGAAGCGCGCATGGCGGTGCGTTTTCGCGGGCCCGCCGTGGTGCCGATCCTCGACGTCGATCCCGACGCCGGTTGGCTCGCGATGCCGTGGATGGACGGCCTCAGCCTGCGCGAGCGCCTGCACGCGGGCGCGGGTGGGCGGTTCGCCGCCGTCGTTGACGACCCGCTGCGCTGGCTTCGTCCGCTGCTCGACGCGCTCGCCGCCGTGCACGACGCGGGGGTTGTGCACGGTGACCTCAAGCCCGCGAATGTCCTCTTCGACGCTCAGGGGGCGCCGTGGCTCGCGGACTTCGCCCTCGCGCGCCCGATCGGGGCCCCCATGACGCCGGGCTCGGCGGGCTACGTGTCGCCCGAGCGCGTGGCCGGAGCGCCGGCCTCGCCGCGCGACGACGTGTTCGGCGTGGGCCGGATCGTCGCGGAGCTGCGCGCCCGCGGCGGCGGCGGGAGGGATCGCGTGCCGCTCGAGCGCCTCGCGACGCGCGCGACCTCGGAGGCCGCCTCGCGCCCGCCCGACGCCCGCGCCTTGATCGCGACGCTCGACGGGTGACGCCGTGCGACCCCGCAGAGCGCGCGAGCCGGCGACTCCGGTGGAGCGGCCGGCTCGCCGTCGCGTGCGGCTCGAGATGAGTGGCCGAAGGGCGCGGCGTTCACCGGTAGGTGAACGAGACCTCGTGATCGCAGATTCGGTAGACGTCCCCCTCGGCGATGGCCTTGCGGGCGATGCGCTGCCCCTGGTACTCGACGCCGTTCGTCGAGCCGAGATCCACCATGTAGTAGACGCCGTTCTGGAACTCGACCATCGCGTGCTGACGCGAGACGTTGGGATCCTTGATCGTCAGGTCGCTCGTCTGTCGACCGCGCCCGATGATGAACTTGTCCTTGTTCACCGAGGTGCGCTCGCCCTGGTAGACCGCCGTGAGCGTGCCGAGGAAGCCGGCGCCCATCGGCGACGGTGAGGTGAGGGGCGGCGGCATGTGGGCGGCCGGCGGCATCGGCGGGGGCACCGGCGTGGGCGCCGGCGGCATCGACTGACGCGGCAGCGGCGGCGGCGCGGCGGGGGCGGCCTGCGCGGGCGCCATCGGCGGCGGCAGGGGCGGCGTGCCCGCTCCGTGGCGCGCGGGCGGCGGCGGCAGTCCACGTCCGCCTGCCGGGGGC
>JAJXTK010000294.1 GCA_021783935.1 Myxococcales bacterium
TGATTCCCTCGCAGGCATCGCGGGGGGCCTGGGCCGGCCGTTGCCCACGCGCCGCCGAGCCGTGGCACAATCCGCCCCTACGACGCTCGTCGCTCGCGGCCCGACCCCCGGGGCGGCGTGCGGATGCGGCGCGTGTCCGAGGCAAGCCACGAATGACCACCGGCATCCAGAAGCGGCTCGGCGAGCTCCTCGTCCGCGAGAACCTCATCTCCCTCCAACAGCTGAACCGCGCGCGCGAGGAGGCTCAGAAGAGCGGGCAGCCGCTCGCCGCCGCGCTCGCCAAGCTCGGGTACACGAGCGAGACCGAGATCACGAAGTTCCTCTCGCAGCAGTACCGCGTGCCCGCGGTCAACCTCGAGGAGTTCGAGATCGATCCCGAGGTGGTGAAGCTCATCCCGAAGGAGGTCTGCGAGAAGCACAAGATCATCCCGCTCTCGCGCGCCGGGGCGCAAATCGTCGTGGCGATGGCCGATCCGACGAACCTGCACGCCCAGGACGACATCAAGTTCCTCACGGGGCTGACCGTCGAGCCGGTCGTCGCGGGCGAGGGGGCGATCCTCCACGCGATCGAGAGGAACTACACGCCGCAGGGCCCCTCGTACGACGATGTGATGGCCGGCTTCGACGAGAACGAGATCCAGGTCACCGACACCGACGAAGACATCGACATCCACTCGCTCGAGAAGGCCTCCGAGGACGCGCCCGTCGTGCGCCTCGTGAACATGGTCCTGCTCAACGCGATCAAGAAGGGCGCGAGCGACATCCACATCGAGCCCTACGAGAAGAAGTTCCGCGTGCGCTACCGCGTCGACGGCGTGCTGCAGGAGGAGATGGCGCCGCCGCTGAAGCTGAAGAACGCGATCTCGAGCCGCCTGAAGATCATGAGCTCGCTCGACATCAGCGAGCGACGCCTGCCGCAAGACGGGCGCATCAAGCTGAAGCTCGGTCAGGGGCGCGAGATGGACTTCCGCGTCTCGGTGCTGCCGACGCTCTTCGGCGAGAAGATCGTCATGCGCCTGCTCGACAAGGCGAACCTCCAGCTCGACATGACGAAGCTCGGGTTCGACGAGAAGCCGCTCGGCGACTTCAAGTGGGCAATCCACCAGCCCTGGGGCATGACGCTCGTCACCGGTCCGACCGGATCCGGCAAGACCACCACGCTCTACTCCGCGCTCTCGGAGCTCAATCGGCCGAGCGAGAACATCTCCACCGCGGAGGATCCGGTCGAGTTCAACCTCGCCGGCATCAATCAGGTGCAGATGCACGACGAGATCGGCCTCAACTTCGCCGCCGCGCTCCGCTCGTTCCTGCGCCAGGACCCCGACATCATCATGGTCGGCGAGATCCGCGACTTCGAGACCGCCGAGATCGCGGTCAAGGCGGCGCTCACCGGCCACATGGTGCTCTCGACGCTGCACACCAACGACGCGCCCGCCACGATCTCGCGCCTCTTGAACATGGGCGTCGAACCGTTCCTCATCTGCGCGTCCGTCAACCTGGTCCTCGCCCAGCGCCTCGCCCGCAAGGTCTGCAAGGACTGCGCGGCGCCGTACGACTACGACCCGCACATCCTCAAGGAGCTCGGCGCGACGCCCGACCAGCTCGTGCAGGGGCGTGGCCGCACGATGAAGGGGCAGGGCTGCAAGACCTGCAACAACACGGGCTACAAGGGGCGCGTCGCGCTCTACGAGGTCATGCGCTTCACCGACCCGCTCAAGGAGCTCGTGCTCCAGGGCTCGTCGTCCGCCGAGCTCAAGGCCGCCGCGATCAAGCACGGCATGACCAGCCTCCGCATGGCGGGCATCCTCAAGATCCTCGCCGGCACGACCACGCCCGAAGAGGTCGGACGCGTCACGATGGCGGACTGACGCGCGCTCGCGCGCGTGGCGGCCCGGCCGACGCGAAGAGCCGCCGTTCGGTGCCCTTCGCGTCGCGCGCGGATCGCCTCGGCTACTGGAAAGCCTTCGCCAGCTCGTCGGGCTTCGCCGCGGCAATCGCCTTGATGGCGCTGCCGAGGTGGTCATTCGCGACGGTGATGGTGACGGTCACCACGTTGCCATCGACCGCGATCTTGGTCGCCTTGACGTCGGGGGCGATCGCCTTGAACGGCGTCTCTTCGATCTTCTTCGAGAGCTGGCCGGCCATCTTGCCGAACTGGGTCTCGAACGCCTTCGGGTCTGCCTTCATCTTCGCGCCGGTGCTGTCCTCGAAGGTGCCGACGAACTTCCCCAGCACCGCGTCCTCCGCGGACGTCAGCGTGAGGTCGAAGCCCATGCGCCCCTTCTCTCGGTAGTCGAACACGGCGAGGCGATCCTTGGCGACGTTCCAGTCGGTGGAGCGGTCCTTCTCGGCCTTGAGCGCCGAGACGCTGTCCTTGTCGTCGGCGACGACGAGCACGCCTGGCGCGACCTCGCCGAGGTAGGACTCCTCCGCCTTCTTCTTGCCCTTGAGCACCAGCAGGTCCACGTCGTCGGACGTCGTGTGCTTCGGCGCGTCGTCGCCCGAGGCCTCGATCGCCTTGGAGATCGCGTCGAGCGGCTTCTTGCCCGCGAAGTCGCCGCCGATCGCGAGGACGAAGTCGTTCTTCGCGTCGCCGCACATCGCCAGCTCGCGCACGTCCTTGGAGGGATCGATCCCCGCCTTCTTGAGGGCCTTGAGCACCTTGCGGCCCTTGTCGGCGTCGTCGTCCTTCATCGACGAGACGAGCTTCTCCTCGAGCGAGTCGACGTTCGTCGCGAAGGCATCGTTCTTCTGCAGCGCCTGGACGTCGACGTACAGCCGCGCGACCTTGCAGTCCTTGGGCACGTGCTTGAGCACGTCGCCGTGGGCGTAGGAGCCGGCCGCGTCGTCCTCTGCCTTCTTCGCCGACTTGTGCTTCTTGCTGGGCTTCTTGCCCGCGCCGTCGTCGTCGTCGTCGGCCTTCTTGTCCTTTTCGGACTTCGCGGAGGCCTCCGCCTTCTTGTCGTCCTTCTTGGAGCACCCGACCGTCGACAGGCCCGAGAGCCCGAGCGCCGCCGCCAGGGCGAGCGCGCTCAGCCGCGAATTGACCAACGCCATTTGTTCCTCCCTGCTTCGTTCGCCGTCGCCCGAAGGCCGGGCGCGCGTCCGCGCTGGCGGGCGCGATGGGCCCTCTTGCCATCGCCGCGGGCGCGCGTCTCGCCGGCGGCCGGCCCGGAAGGCCGATTTCAAGATCCGCCGCGCAGGCTAGACTCGACGCTCCCCGAACCCGACAGGAGAGTCGCTCATGTCCGCCACTGGCTCCGAGCTGCGCGTCACCATCCACCAGCTCCTGAAGACCATGATCGAGAAGGGGGCGAGCGACCTCCACATCACGACCGGCTCCGCCCCGCTGCTGCGCATCGACGGCTCGATCGTGCCGCTGAAGCTCCCGCCGCTCTCGCCGATGGACACCAAGCAGCTGATCTACTCGGTGCTCACCGAGGAGCAGAAGGTGAAGTTCGAGAAGGAGAACGAGCTCGACATGTCGTTCGGCGTGAAGAACCTCAGCCGCTTCCGCGGCAACGTCTTCATGCAGCGCGGCGCCATCAGCGCGGCGTTCCGCGCGATCCCCTTCAAGATCATGTCGTTCGAGGACCTCGGGCTCCCGCCGATCGTCTCCGAGCTCTGCTTCAAGCCGCGCGGCCTGGTGCTCGTCACCGGCGCCACGGGCTCCGGCAAGTCGACGACGCTCGCGACGATCATCGACAAGATCAACAGCGAGACGCGCCAGCACATCATGACGATCGAGGACCCGATCGAGTTCCTGCACCCGCACAAGATGTGCGTGGTGAACCAGCGCGAGATCGGGCAAGACACGGCGAGCTTCAAGACCGCGCTCAAGTACGTGCTGCGCCAGGACCCCGACGTCGTGCTCGTCGGCGAGATGCGCGACATCGAGACGATCGAGGCCGCGCTCACGATCGCCGAGACCGGCCACCTCGTCTTCGCGACCCTGCACACCAACTCCTGCGCGCAGACGATCAACCGCATCGTCGACGTGTTCCCGTCGCATCAGCAGCAGCAGATCCGCGCGCAGCTGTCGTTCACGCTGCAGGGGGTCCTCTCGCAGTCGCTGCTGCCGCGCGCGACCGGGTCGGGGCGCTGCCTCGCGATGGAGATCATGGTGCCGAACGCCGCGATCCGAAACCTCATCCGCGAGGACAAGATCCACCAGATCTACTCGCAGATGCAGGTCGGGCAGGAGAAGTTCGGGATGCAGACCTTCAACCAGAGCCTCTTCAACCTCTTCCAGCGCCGCATCATCACGCCCGAGGAGGCGCTGGCGCGCAGCCTCGAGCCCGAGGAGCTGCGTCAGATGATCGAGCGCGGAACGACCAGCGTCGGCGCGCCGACGATGACCAAGCGCTGAGCGCTCGCCGGCTCAGTGCCCTGGCGGCGGCTGCGCGGGGAGGGGCGCGTGGCCTGCCGGCAGCGGCTGCCCCTGCGGCATCAGCGGGCGTCCGCCGGGCACCGGCTGGCCGTTGGGGAGCAGCGGCGTGCCGGCGGGCGGGAAGGGCTGGCCGTTCGGGGCGCGCGGGCGCGGCTGCGCGACCGGCCGCTGTGCGGGCTGCCCCTCGTCGTCCGTGGGGATCGCCGTCGCCGATGCGCTCGCCGACGGAAACGCGCGCGCCAGCGCGGCCGCGAACGCGCGCTCGCCCTGGCGCTGCTCTTCGGTCGTCGGTGCCGAGAGCGCGTAGACGAGGCCGCCGGCCAAGAGCAACAGCCCGACGACCGGCATCCAGGTCGGCGTCTTGGGTTCTGCCGCCAGCGCCCCGTGCGCCGGGAGGTCGTCGCCGTCGACGTAGCCGTGGAAGGGGTCGTGCTCGCCGTGCGCGTGGGTGGCCATCGGTGCGCGCAAGCTCGCCGTTTCAGCGCAGGAACTCAAGCTCGAAGCGGCCACGGGCGACCTGAACATGCGCGCCCCCGCCGCGTCGCGTCGGCGCGGGCTCGACGTCGGCCGAACCCACGTGGCCCGGCGCGAGGCGCTTTCGGGGCAGGCGCCACGCGGTGCGCGCGCGCGGCGGCCGGACAAATGCGCGCTTCCTCGCCCGAGGTGTCGTGGAGGGCTACCCTCGATCGTTACGTCGTGCGAGAGGGGCCGCAGCCGGAACTTTCCGGGCCGTCGTGCGTCGTTGTTCGTGAGGCCGCCGGGACGGGCGGCGCAGGTGGGAGCTTGGAGGAGTCCGAGAGATGAGCGACAGGCGTGACGAGGTCGGTCGCCCGCGCGACGAGGCGCCTCCGGGCACCGTGCGCACCGGCTCGACCGCGGGCGCGCCGTCGGAGCCCCCTCCCGCGGCGCCGTCGGTGCGCGAGCTCGACCAAGCGCAGCTCGGCCTGCGCCGCATCGCCCGCAAGGCCGCGGCCGTCGAGCGCCGGATGCGTCTCGCCCACGCCCTCGCCGCCGGCACCGTCGCGCTCACCGTCGCGCTGCTCGGCGCCGCTGTGGTGATCGCGTGCGCCAAGACGCAGGTGCTGAGCGATCCGCGCGCCAAGCGCCTCCTCGGCGCGCTGATCACCTCGCCGCTGCTCGTCGCGCTCGTCGGGTGGCTGCGCCCGCTGCCGAAGCTCGCCGGCGCGCTCGCCCTCGGCGAGCAGGCGGGGCTGCACGATCGGTTCGCGACCGCGCTCTCGTTCGCGACCGAGAAGGCGCCGACGCCGTTCATGCGCGCGGCCATGCTCGACGCGGTGCAATTCGTCGACGCGGCCTCGGTGCGCCGGGCCTTCCCGCTAGGGGCGGTGGCGCGCGGGCTCGCGCCGGAGCTGTCGGTCTGCCTCGCGCTCGGCGGCGTCGTCTACGCCGTGAGCCTGCTCGAGATTCGCAAGCACACGCCGGTGGCCTACGCGCCGACCGTGAACGCGCTCGAGATGTCGGAGGACGATCTCGAGGCGATGGCGGAGCTCGGCCGCCAGATGCTCGACAGCCCCCACGCCGACGCGGAGACCAAGGCCGCCATCGAGGAGTACAACCGGCTCGTCGAGGATCTGAAGAACAAGCGCATCGACCGGAACGAGGCGTTCCGTCGTATGGCGATGCTCGACAACAAGCTCCAGAAGTCGGGTGAGCTCGACAAGAAATCGCTGGAAGAGGCGATGAAGAAGCTCGGCGAGGAGCTCAAGAAGAACGAGCTCGCCAAGGAGGTCGGCCAGGCCTTCGAGAAGGGCGACAAGAAGGAGGCCGAGAAGAAGCTCAAGGAGCTCGCGGCCAAGCTCAAGGACAAGAGCTTCAAGCCGACCGACGACCAGAAGAAGGCGCTCGCCGACGCGCTCAAGAAGGCCGCCCAGCGCGATCGCGAGAAGAACCTCGCCGCCATCAAGGCCGCCAAGGACGCTGCCCAGAAGGACCTCGAGAAGCTCCGCGCCGACAAGGAGAAGAACGGCGGCAAAGAGACCAAGGAGATGGAGAAGGAGCGCAAGGAGAAGGAGCGCGAGCTCGAGCGCCTCGATCGCGACGAGAAGATGCAGCAGTCGGGCGATCGCCAGCTCGACAAGCTCGATCGCGATCTCGAGGCGGCGGCGCAGGACATCCTGAAGGACCTCGGCCTCGGCGCCCAGGACCTCGACTCGGGCGCCGAGGACGTGAACAAGATGGCCGAGGACGAGATGTCGGCGGAGGAGAAGGAGGAGCTGCGCCAGCGCCTCAAGGAGCTCCACGACCTGCTCGTCCAGCAGGGCAAGCTCAACCCCGATCAGATCAAGAAGCTGAAGGACTTCGCCCAGAAGGCGAAGGGGCAAGGGGGCAAGAAGAAGGGGAAGAAGGCCAAGGGCAAGCTCGGCGAGCTCGACCCCAACGGCGATCCGAGCGGCGGCGGCGACGGCAAGGGCGACGATCAGGGCGACGACGGCGACGAGGACGGCGACGGCAAGGGGCAGAAGTGGACCATCGGCCCCGGCGGCGAGAAGATCCCGATCCCCGGCGGCGGCACGCAGCCCGGCGGCTCCGGCCAGCAACCCGGCGGCTCGGGCAACCAGCCGGGCGGCAAGGACGGCGCAGAGCCCGGCGGCTCGCAGGCCGGCGTCGGCCACGAGAACGGCCTCGGCAAGAAGACGTCGATGAAGGCCGGCACCTACGACACGCAGATCGCCGGCGCGAACGCGGGCAAGGGCCCCGACCGCAGCAAGGTGATCCAGGGCGCCGCCGACAAGGGGTTCATCGGCCGGGGCTACAAGCAGGTCTACGGCGAGTACAAGACGGTCGCCGAGAGCGCGCTGAAGCAGGACGAGATCCCCGCCGGCTACCGCTTCTACGTGCGGAGGTACTTCGATCTGATCAGGCCGCGGGAGTGAACGACGCGTTGCGCGCGCACCCCGGTTGAAACCGGGGCCTCGAGCCGAAAGCCCCTCCGGGGGCTTGGAGCGGTTGGGGGAATGCGGAGCCCCGCAGGGGCTTGACCATCGAGGCCGGGGTCTCGACCCCGGCGGGAGTCGTATCCCTGGCGGCGTCGTGCCGCCCTGATTGACGAACGCCCCCCCAGCAGGTCCGCTACCGCATCACGTCCCCTTCGGAGAGACATTCGAGAGCCATGAACGAAGCCCCCGTCTCCACCGCGCCCGTGAGCAGTGTCGTGCACAAGCAGGTCGACGCGTTCCGCGAGTCGATCGACGCGCTGCGGAGGGAAATCGGCAAGGTCATCGTAGGCAACTCGGACGTGATCGACGGCGCGCTCACCTGCCTGCTCGCCGGCGGCCACGCGCTGCTCGAAGGGGTGCCGGGGCTCGGCAAGACGATGCTGGTGCGCACGCTGGCGCGCACCCTCGAGCTGCAGTTCTCGCGCATCCAGTTCACGCCCGACCTGATGCCGGCCGACATCCTCGGCACTACGATCATCGAGGAGGACGAGGCGCACAACAAGGTGTTCTCGTTC
>JAJXTK010000003.1 GCA_021783935.1 Myxococcales bacterium
GATCTCACGCTGCCCGCCCTGCGCGTCTGGGCGCAGGCCGCCTACGCGGCGGGGCGCCCCGGCGAAGCGCACGAGGCCTGCCTCGCGTGGATCGCCGGCGCGGGGGACGACACGCTCGAGGCGCTGATGCTCGACGCGAGGTCGCTGCGCGCCGCCGGGCGCGACGACGACGCGCGCGATCGCCTGCACGAGGTCGTGCGCGCCCACCCGACCTGCGACGAGGCCCGCTCCATGCTCCGAGAGCTCGAGCTCGGCGAGACGGAGGACGGCGCGCTGCCGGCCCGCAAGGCGCGGCGCTGGGCGGGTCCGCAAAAGATTCCGACGATCCGCCGCGGCTGAGCCGTTCTCGCCACGTTCCTGCCCCGATCTCGATGGCTCGACGCGCGAACGAGCGAAAAATACAGGTCCCGATCGCCGCGAGGCTTGTCTGGATCTTGCTCGCGCGAACGCGTCGCACTATGCAATGATTGCACATGCGGCGCGTCCTGGTGGTCGACGACGAGGAGAACCTGCGGCTCGTGCTGCGGACGATCCTCAAGCGCGCGGGGTACGAGGTCGAGGTCGCCTCGTCGGGTGAGGACGCGCTCGCCAAGGTCGGCGCCTTCGGGCCGGACGTGATCCTCACCGACGTGCGCATGCCGAAGATGAGCGGGCTCGATCTGCTCTCGGCGCTGAAGGCGAAGCAGTCGGCGGCGACCGTGATCGTGATGAGCGCGTACGGATCGGTCGACCTCGCGATCGAGGCCATGAAGGCCGGCGCCTACGACTACGTGGCCAAGCCGTTCAAGCCCGACGAGATCCTCCTGACCCTGCGCAAGGCCGAGGAGCGCGAGACGCTGCGGCGCGAGAACGCCAGGCTGCGCGAGGAGATCCGGCGCGAGAGCAAGTTCGACGACATCCTCGCGAAGAGCGCGCCGATGATGGAGATCTTCAAGACGATCTCCAAGATCGCCGACTACAAGACGACCGTGCTCGTCAGCGGCGAGAGCGGCGTCGGCAAGGAGCTCGTCGCGCGCGCCATCCACAGGCAGTCGGCGCGCAAGGACAAGCCGTTCGTCGCCATCAACTGCGGCGCGATCCCCGAGAACCTCCTCGAGAGCGAGCTGTTCGGCCACAAGAAGGGCGCGTTCACCGACGCGACCGCCGACCGGCGCGGCCTCTTCGAGGAGGCCAGCGGCGGCACGCTCTTCCTCGACGAGATCGGCGAGCTGCCGCTCGCGCTGCAGGTGAAGCTGCTGCGCGTGCTGCAAGAAGACACGATCCGCCGGCTCGGCGACGTGAAGGATCTGAAGGTCGACGTCCGCATCGTGGCGGCGACGCACCGCGATCTGCACGCCGAAGTGAAGGCGGGGCGCTTTCGCGAGGACCTCTTCTACCGGCTCAACGTCCTGCCGATCGCGATCCCGCCGCTCCGCGAGCGCCGCGAGGACATCCCGCTCCTGGTCGATCACTTCCTCGCCCGCAACAACGCGCGGCTCGGCACGCAGATCCGCGGCCTCGACGCCGAGGCGCGCAAGGCGCTGGCCGACTACGCCTGGCCCGGCAACGTCCGCGAGCTCGAGAACACCATCGAGCGGGCGATGGTGCTCGCCGAGGGGGATCAGCTCCACGTGCAGGATCTCCCCGAGCGCGTGCGCGAGGCGCGCGATCCGGTGCAGATGCAGCTCGCGAGCGGCGAGCTGTCGATCAAGAAGACGGCGCGGATCATCGAGGAGGTGCTGATCCGCCGCGCGCTGCAGAAGACCAAGGGCAACCGCACGCGCGCGGCCGAGGTGCTCGAGATCAGCCACCGCGCGCTGCTCTACAAGCTCAAGGACTACAAGATCACCGATCTATGAGCCCCCGCCGATGACCCACCGAGCAAACCCCATCGCCGCCGTCCTCGCGCTCTCACTCGCTGCCGCGATCGCCGCCTGCCCCGCCCCGCGGCCGACGGCGCACCCGGGCGCGGCGTCGAGCGTCGTCGTCATCCCCGCGTCGTCGAGCGCGACGTCGGCGCCTTCATCCGCCGCGGGCGAGGCGTCGCCCGCGAGCTCGGGGGCCGCATCCTTGCTCGGCGGTGCGTGCGCGGTGGCGGCGCCGATCGACTCGGACGACAGCTGCGCCGCGGACGCCGAGTGCGCCCCCGTGGCGAGCTGCCACGCCGACGCGTGCGTCGCGGCGAGCAAGGCCGGCCACATGAAGCCGGGCACGATGTGCACGGCCGACTGCCGCGCGGGCACGGTCGACTGCGGCTGCAACCACTGCGGCTGCCGCGCGCGCCCCGACGGCCAGAAGCGCTGCGCGCTGCTCCCCGGGCGAGGATGAGTGGGTCGCCCAGCGGGCTGTGGAGTCTCTCGGAGACCGGCCGATCCTCTTTCGCGGCGTCCGTGAGCTTCCGCGCGATCCACCACGGCCTGCTGACGGTCCCGGTTTCCGTAGGCCGTTTCTCAGCGGGGCGCTGATGCGCGAAGCCCCCGCGACCGCGAGGGCTCCTGCGTCGACTGCGACCGGATCGATCAGCCGTAGTCCTTCTCGGCGCGCTCCTGATCCTCCTTGCAGCGGATGCAGAGCGTCGTCTCGGGGCGCGCCTCGAGGCGCTTGACGGAGATCTCCTCGCCGCACTCTTCGCAGACGCCGAAGTTGCCGCCGTCGAGGCGCTCGAGGGCCTTGTTGATCTTGTCCAGGAACGACTTCTCGCGCCCGCGAAGGCGGAAGGTGAAGCTCTGGAGGTACTCGCTCGAGGCCAGATCCATCTCGTCGGGGAGGTCGTTGGCGTCGAGGGTCATGTCCTCGTCGAGCGTCTGCTTGGCCTTCCTGATGATGTCGTCGCGCTTGTCGAGGAGCAGCCGACGGAAGCGCTCGAGCTGGTCCTTCGACATGCCCGGCGTCGAGGGGCGACCGGCGTCCTCGTCGTGCGACGGCTTGCGCGGCGGCGGCGCGGCGGTCGGCGCAGCCTTGGCGGCCTCCTCGGCCTTGGCGACCTTGGCCTTCGCGTCCTTGGGCGGCGGCTCGGGCGCCTTCGCGCTCTTGACGACCGGCGCGGCGGCTTTGGCTGCGACGGCTGGCGCCTTGGCAGCCGCGGCGGGCTTGGCGGCCGGGGCGCTCTTGGCCGGCGGGGGGGGGAGCTTCGCGGCGGGCTTCACGTCGGCGGCCTTGTGGCTCGGCTTCGCTGGCTTCGTCTCCTTTTTGGCAGACGACTTCGAGGAGGCACCCTTCGATGCCGCAGCGGACTTGGAGGAGCTGTTGTTCGGACGAGTCTGGGCCATGGGCGTTCGTTGACGAAGCCTGCCGTCCAATGCCACCTCGTGGCAAGCGCGAAACGAAGAGGTGCGCATTTCCTTGGAGGCTCCGTCGGACCTTCGATGCACCCAGGTTTCAAGGTGCATCGCGCGACCTCGCGGTCCCGGCAGGAAGGGCCGGCGCCCGGCTGCCGGGGGGTCATGAGCGCGTGTATCTCCTTCACGCTTGGCCCCCGCGCGCGTTCGGTGCAGGCGCGCCGGCCGTGTCCTCCTCCGACCGCGAAGGCCCGAACGCGTCCGAGGCCGCGCCGCCCCACGGGGGCGACGTCGCCGCGCCGAGCCCCGATCGCGCCCCCCCCGGCCTGCGGGCCCTGGCGCCGCTGCGCGGTCCCGACGAGGCCGTCCTCCACGTCGGCGTCGACGAGAACGGCCTCGGGCCGCTGCTCGGGCCGCTCGTCGTCACCGGCGTGGCCTTCCGCGTGCGCGGCGAGCGCCCGCGATCCCTCGGCGCGCTGGTGGGAGACTCGAAGGCGCTGGTCGCTCACGGCGACGTGTCGCTCGGCGAAGCGTGGGCGCGGGCGCTGCTCGGCGCGCTCGGACCGGAGCCGACGACGCCCGCCGAGGTCGTGGCGAGGCTCTCGATCGACGACGAGCTCGCGCGGCTCGCCCCCTGCCCTGCGCGAGAGCGCCCTCGCGACGCGAGCCACCCGTCGGCGATGTGCTGGCCCGTCGAGCCGGAGGCCTTCCAAGCCGACGAGGCGCTCGTCGAGCGCTGCCGGGCCTTCGTGCGTGGATGGGGCTCGACCGGACGCGTCGCGGGGCGCGTCGGCGGACGTTTCGCGCGCAAGGCGGCGATCGAGCTCGTCGGGGTGCGCGCCGCCCTGATCTGCGCGCACCGGCTGAACCAAGCCGACGACGAAGGGCGAAACAAGCTCTTGGTCGATCTGCGCCAGATGGAGAGGGTCGCGCTCGACCTTCACGCGAGCGGCACCCGCGACGGCGAGCCCATCGACGCGGTCTGCGGCAAGGTCGGCGGCATGAACTTCTATCCGCAGTATTTCGAGGCGCTGTCGGGGCGCCTCTGCGCGGTCGAGGCCGAAGGGCGCGCGATCAGCGCCTACCGATTCCCGGGGCTAGGGCGCTTCAGCTGGGTGCGCGACGCCGACGGCAACGACCCGCTGGTCGGCCTCGCTTCGCTGGTCGGGAAGTACCTCCGCGAGCTCGCCATGGAGCGGATCGTACGTTTCCTGCGCGCCGCGCACCCGGGCTCCGACGCCGGCCTGGAGCTGCCCGCGGCGAGCGGCTACCGCGACCCGACGACGCGCCGACTGGTCTCGGCGAGCACGTTGGCACGGCAGGCGCGTGGCGTTCCCGACCGTTGCTTTCTGCGCAACAAGTGAACGCGCGGGGGGGGAGGCGGCGCCGCGAACCGGGGGCGTCGCTCGCGCGCCGAGGTGCGAGCGTCACACACGCCGAGGACCTGACCTACTGGCCCAATGCGCGCAGAGGTTGAAGAATCAAACGAGCAGGGCACCACGCCCCCGACGAGCTCGCATGCTTCGCCCGTCCCGACTGTCCACCCAGACCACGGCGGCCGCGCTCGCCTCCATCGGCGTGCACGCGGTGATCTTCGTGGCCTCGGCCGTCGTGGTGGCGCACCGGATGACCAGCGGCGGCTCGACCGACGTGAGCTACCCGCTCCCCTCGCCCGACGACGTGCTGGTGGTGGAGCTCCCCGAGGCGCAGCTGGCGAGCCCCGACGACGCCGCACCGAGCGCGGCTGCGCAGCCTGTCCCCGCGCCGCCGCCCGAGCCGCCGGGAGGTGCGCGCCTCGCGCGCGTCGACACCGGGCGAGCGGGGCACGGCGGCGACGAGGGCGCCGTCGCGCCCGCACGTAACCTCGCCCCGCGCGTCGAGGAGGACACGGTCACGCCGTGGATCCGGGACGATCTCGACGGCGAGCAGGAGAACCGCCTCGCGACCGGCGCCGATCGTCGCGGCTGGGTCGATCGACGGCGCGCGCTGCACCCGATGGAGCTCACGTTCGTCGCGTCGGGGCGCGGCTTCCGCTACGAGCGCCGCGCGCCCGCGCCGCGGGACGCGACGCGCGGCGTGCCGGACCGCGGCGAGGCGAGCCCGCCGGGTGGAGCGCCCGGTGGCGGGGGGGTGGTCGCAGCGACGGGCGACGAGGCGAAGCCCGGCGGCGATCGGCTCGGCAGCGATCGACCGAGCCCGGCGCGCGGCGCGCGCTTCGGGGCGCGTGTCGGCGGCGATCCTCAGCTCGACGGCGCCGCGGTCGCGCTCGCGCGGCCGCACGTCGATCGCGGCAACCCCTCGCTCGCGAGCGAGTCGCGCGGGCGCTCGGGAGATCGGCGCGACTCCGATCTCGCGGTCGCCGACGCGCGGCGCAGCATCGTGGCGACCTCGACGGCCGGCGGCGATCGGATCGACGACGGCCGCGGCGGCAGCGGCGGCGGGGGCGCCTCCGCGGCGGGCGGTGTCCTCGGCGAAGGCTCGACGGGGGGCCCGCAGGGGAGCTACGAGGGTCCCGAGGCGCAGGCACGCAGGCTGCGCCGCACGCGCTACGAGCTCGACCTCTACGCGCGCATCGGGCCGCTGCTGTCGGACGCGTTCCCGCACGACGCCTACGCGCAGCTGCGCAACGGCACGCTCTACGTCGAGCTCACGATCGGCAAGGACGGCCGCGTAATCGGCATCGTCGTGAGCCGCCCGAGCGGCATCCCGCGCTTCGACGACAACGTCGTGGCGGCGATCCTCGGCGCCGGGGCCTTCGAGCCGATCCCCGACGCGCTCGGCATGGCGCCGCAGACCTTCCACGTGCCGGTGACGGGCGGCTGGCAGCTCCAGTAGCCGGCCCAGGCGCTCACGACGGGAAGGGGTCGGTCTGGAAATCCAGCGCGAGATCGGCCGTCGCGATCTTCTTCATGAACACGCCCACGAAGCTCGCGAAGAGCGCGTCGCCCGGCGAGATCGAGCCGCTCGCGCCCGTCGAGCGCGTGACCCACTGCTGCACCTTCTTGAGCGTGTCTGCGCTCACGGGGTTCACCTCGACCTTCACGGCGAGGTAGTAGTCCTGCGGCTTGTTGCGCAGCGTCGGGCGGTCGGTGACCGGCTGATCGACGAGGTCGGTGCAGAGGCGGTAGACCCCCTTCTTGTTGACGACCGGCTTGCTCTTCTGGCCGTTGACCGACACGAGGAAGACCTCGTTCCAGAGGTCGTACGCGATGCTGCACGTGTGCGCCGTCAGGGCGATCGGGTCGCCGCCGGCGTTCGGGTAGACGTAGCCGCGCATCACGAGCTTCACCTCCAGGCCGTTCGCGAGCTTCTTCGCGATGGCCTTGTCGTCGAGCGCGTCGCGGAACGAGAAGCTGGCGCGCAGGACGCCGACCTTGTCCCACGAGAACTTGGCCGCTCGGACCGGCAAGGCGGCCGAGGCCGCGGGCGCGACGGACGCGAGCGCCAACGCCGCCGCGGCCCCCAGGGCCCGCAGCCTCGCCCTCATCGGGCCTCGCTGTAGATCGGCAGCGCGCCGATCGCGTTCGAGAGGCCGAGCAGGAAGCCGCCGACGTTGGTCGAGACGCGCAGCCCGAGGTTGAACGTGAGATCGATCGGCACGCGCGCGAAGCCGGTGAAGCCGCGCGCAGGGGCGATGAAGTCGCGCTGCGAGGCGAGCGCGAAGACGCCGGCCGACGCGAACAGGTCGATGCCATAGACCGAGCGGTGGCCGCGGTAGATCGGGATGCGGTACTCGCCGACGATGCGGGCGGCGTAGTCCTCGTAGCGCATCTCGACGATGTCGGTGCGGAGGAAGTTCGGCGGCGGGCGGCGATCGAAGTTCAGATCGAGCGCGCGATCGGGGAGGAAGTCGGAGAAATCGCCGACGTAGAAGCGCATGAAGAGCGGCGCGTCGCCCGTGATGGCGCCGGCGAACCCGTCGATGCGGAAGACGTGCGGGTTCTGCCCGCCCCAGCCGAGCGTCCACCACTTCGACGCGCGCCCTTGGAAGCGCAGGAACGAGTAGTCGCTGCCGAGCGACGAGAGGCCCACGTCGAGCCCGAGCTGCACGAAGGAGCCGCGCGTCGGCAGGATCGGATCGTCGCGCGTGTCCTCCTCGAGCTGCAGCGACGCGTACGAGAGCGCCGAGCGGCCGTCGACGAGGTGGAACTCGATCGGCACCTGATCATAGCCGCGGTACTGCGAGGCGGCCCCGGGCAACGCCGCGTTGATGACCTCGAGGTGGTAGGCGCCTCGCAGGCGCGTCGAGGTGCCGAGGTCGTAGCCGCCGCCGAGCTCGAAGCCGGTGCGCGTGTAGGTCGCGACGGCGAAGTCGGTTTGCGCCGACTCGCCCGGCGCCGGATCGTACTGCACCTTGCCCGCGCACGACTGCCCCGGCAGCGGCGTGCAGGTGCCGAAGAAGTCGCGCGCGTTGTTGTACAGGAGGGTCGCCGAGACGGCCCAGCCGCTGTGCAGGAACGAGGGGTCGACGAAGCGCAGCCGGTAGGCTTGCTGCCGATCGGCGACGGCGAGCGCGCCGCCGAGGAGCACGCCGGTGCCGAAGAAGTTCGTCTCGGCGACGTCGATTCCGCCGAACGCGGTCAGCGGGCGCTTCTCGCCGTCGGGGCGCGCGTCGGCCGAGAGCCCGAGCCACACGTCGTTGACGATGACCGTGTTGCGCTCGACGACGTCGATGTTGAGCACGACGTGCCCGCGCTTCTGCCCCTTGGTGAGCGACAGCTGAACATCGCTGAAGAAGCCGGTTCCGAGCAGCCGGAAGCGCGTCAGCTCGAGGCGCTCGTCGTCGACCTCGAGCTGGTCGCCGGCCCGGTAGGGGACGTAGTGGAGGATGACCCGCTCGAGCGTGCGGTGGTTGCCGTGGACCTTGATCGCCTCGATTTCGTAGCGGAGACCGAGCTTCCCCGACGAGTTGGCCTCCGCCTCGCGCGCCGCACACGCCTCCGCGTCAGCGCCGAGGGCCGGCTGCGTCGCTTCCGCCGAAGCCGATGCCGATCCCGAAGCCGAAGCCGAAGCCGATGCCGATGCCGATGCCGATGCCGATCCCGATGCCGGAGCCGATGCCGATACCGGAGCCGGAGCCGATGCCGGAGCCGGAGCCGATGCCGATGCCGGAGCCGTAGCCGAACCCGACGCCGCTCCCGCTGCCGAATCCCCCCCCAGCCCCCCCGCGCCCTGCTGCGCGAAGACGCTCCTCGCCCAAGAGAGCGGGCCGATCGCCAGCGCGCCGGCGACGAGCAGCGCCCCGTCGGCCCAGCGCGCGCGTCGAGTGGTCGCCACCGCCGAGCAACCTAGCAGGTCCGCTCGGTCGGGACGCACTTTGCAGGCGGAATCCCCCGCCGCGCTGCCTGACGCTCCGCGCCGATCGTGCTTGAACCGCCGCGTGCCCGACCGCTCCGGCCCCCTCGCCCCCGACGTGCGACTCCCCGACCCGACCGAGCGTCCCGCGGGCACGCCTCTGGAGCGGCAAATCGGCGAGGCGCTCCCCCGCCTCGTCGCGGTCATGCGTCGCCTGCTCGCGCCCGACGGCTGCCCCTGGGACCGCTCTCAGACCCCCGACACGCTCAAGCGCTACGTGCTCGAGGAGGCCTGCGAGGTCATCGACGCGATCGAGTCGGGCGACGTCGGGCACCTGCGCGAGGAGCTCGGCGACCTGCTGCTGCAGGTGGTCTTCCAGGCGGAGCTCGCGCGCCGCGACGGCACCTTCGGCCCCGACGACGTCGTCGAGGGGATCGTCGAGAAGCTCATTCGCCGCCACCCGCACGTCTTCGGCGACGTCGCCGCGAAGGACGCCGCCGAGGTGCTCCGCAACTGGGAGCAAATCAAGGCGAAGGAGAAGGGGGACCGCGGGCTCATCGAGGGGGTGCCGCGGTCGCTGCCGGCGCTCGTGCGCGCCCAGCGCGTCGGCGAAAAGGTCGCGCGCGTCGGCTTCGACTGGCCGTCGATCGAGGGGGCGCGCGAGAAGATCGGCGAAGAGCTCGCCGAGCTCGATGCCGCCCTCGCCGAGCGGGACGTCGCGAAGATCGGGGAAGAGCTCGGCGATCTGCTCTTCTCGGTCGTGAACCTCGCCCGGCACGTCGAGACGCCCGACGGCGGCGGCGTCGACGCGGAGGCGGCGCTCCGTCGCACGGTCGACAAGTTCGTGCACCGCTTCGAGCACGTCGAGCGGCGTGTGCGCGAGGAGCACGGCGGCTTCGGGGCGAAGCCGGCGCTCGAGACGCTCGACGCCTACTGGAACGAGGCCAAGACCCGCGGTTGACGGGCAGTAATTCCCGAAACGTTCCGCCCGGGCGGACTCCGCCGGCTCCGATGGTCCGACCACGTGCCGGCTCGACCCGCTCGACTATCTTCGGACGTCATGACCCTTCGCTTTGCCTCCGCCGCGATCGTGCTCGCCCTCGCCACCGGCTGCGGCGGCCGCATCGACCCGAATTCGTACGACCTCGCCGACGGCGCGACGACCGGCGACGCCTCCGTCACCGACACGGCCACGACGCCGACCGACACGGGCCTCGTCGCCACCGACAGCGCGCCCTCGCCCCAGCCGCTGCCCGCCCAGGGCGCGGTGGGCTCGCCGTGCAAGTCGAATTCCGAGTGCAGCACCGGACACTGCGCCGCCGGCCGCTGCACCACGACGTGCACGAGCGCGGCGGACTGCGTCTCGGGTTGGTACTGCGCCTCGACGCAGAACGGTCGCCTCTGCCGCTGCTTCCCGAGCGGCCAAGACTGCGGCGGGCTCGACAAGAACTGCGACGGCGTCGTCACCAGCAACGCGCCGTGCTCGACCCCGACGCCGACCGACGCGGGCGGACCGCCGCCTCCGTTCGACGCTGGCGGCACCCTCAGCTGCCAGACGTGCGCGCAGAATCAGTGCGGCACCGAGACGCAGGCGTGCCTGAACGACAACACGTGCATGCAGTTCCTCCGGTGCGTGCAGAACTGCAGCGTGATCCCGTCGACCTGCGTGTCGGACTGCGCGAACACGAACAACGATCAGGCGGTGCAGGACTTCCTCACCTGCATGACGACGAGCTGCGCCGGCTGCCAGTAGGCTTCGGGCGCCTCGCGGCCCGCCTTCGCGACGCGGGGCTTGTTCGGAACTAGGCTCGGCCGCGATGCCCCTCCCCGACTCGTCTGCATTCGCCGAGGCGCTCGCCGCCGGCGCCGGCGCCAAGGTCTCGATCGACGAGGCCGATCGCGTGGCGTACGCGCGCGACCTCTGGCCGAAGCACCTCGTGACCTTGCGCGCGGGGCACGCCGCGGGGACGCGCCCGCGCGCGATCGCGTGGCCGACGAGCACCGAGCAGGTCTCGCGGCTGGTCGCGTGGTGCGCGCGCGAAGGGGTGCCGATCGTGCCATACGGGGCCGGCAGCGGCGTGTGCGGCGGCGTCTCGCCCGACGAGCGCACGGTCGTCGTCGACCTCAAGAAGATGGCGCGCTGGCGGCAGCTCGATGCGCACGGGCCGACGCTCGACGTCGAGGCGGGGGCGATCGGCATCACGCTCGAGGAGGATCTGCAGCGCAAGGGGTGGACCATCGGCCACTTCCCATCGTCGATCCTCTGCTCGACGGTCGGTGGCTGGGTCGCCGCGCGCGGCGCGGGGCAGTCGAGCGGCAAGTACGGGAAGATCGAGGACATGCTCGTCGACCTCGAGCTCGTCGACGGCACGGGCGAGGTCTCGCGCGTCCACCGGCGCGTCGGCGCTCTCGACCTGACGCCGCTCGTCGTCGGCAGCGAAGGGACGCTCGGCGTGGTCACCTCCGCGCGCCTGCGCCTTCACCGCGCGCCGACCGCGCACGGCTTCGCGGCGTTCGCCTTCCCGTCGACCGAGGCCGGCTGGGAGGCGATGCGCGCGATCTTCCAGCGCGGGCTGCGCCCCGCCGTCGCGCGCCTGTACGATCCGTTCGACGCCGCGATCGCGCGCGCGGGCTCCGCGGGCGGCGGCGGCGCGGCGCACGGGCCGCGCGAGATGGGCCTCAAGGCGAGCGCGCTGCGCGCGATCCTCAAGCTGCCGCGCGCGCTCAACGGCGCGATCGAGCTTCTGGAGGAGCACCTGCCCGCCGGCATGTTCGGCTCGATGCTGGTGCTCGTCTTCGAAGAGAGCTCCGCGGACGACGCCGCGCGCGGCGTCGAGGCCGTAAAGGCGCTCGCCCGCGAGCTCGGCGGGCGCGACCTCGGCGAAGGGCCGGCGCGCAGGTGGCTCACGCACCGCTACGCGATCAGCTACCGCCAGCCGCCGACCATCCGCGCCGGCGCCTTCCTCGACACGATGGAGGTCGCCGCCACCTGGTCGAACCTCCGCGGGCTCTACCACGACGTGCGGCACGCCCTCGGCGAGCACGTGTTCGTGATGGCGCACCTGAGCCACGCCTACCCCGACGGGTGCTCGATCTACTTCACCTTCGCGGGCACCGCCGACAGCGAGGCGGCCGCGACCGCGAAGTACGAGCGCGCCTGGCGCGACGCGCTCGACGCGGCCATCGCGGCCGGCGGCACCCTCTCGCACCACCACGGCGTCGGCCGCTCGAAGGCGCCGAAGCTCCCCTTGGAGCTCGGCGTCGGCATCGACGTGCTGCGCGCGGTCAAGCGCGCCTGGGACCCGCGCGGCGTGCTCAACCTCGGCAACCTGTTCCCGCCGACCGGTCCGCGCACGCCCGGCAGCGACACGCCGCAGCCCGCGACGATCACGCTCGACGGCAAGAGCCTGCTCGCGCGCGCCCCCGCGTCCGCGAAGCTCGCAGAGGTCGAGCTCGCGGCGCACGACCTCGGCGCGTCGCTGCGCCTCGCGCCGGCGCTGCTCGATCTCACCGTCGGCGCGTGGCTCGACGCAGGATGCCCAGGCGCGGTCGACCCGTTCGACGACCCGGTCGATCACGCGCTCGCGGGGCTCGACGCGCGGCTCGGCGACGGGCGCGTCTTGTCGATCCGCCCGACACCCCGACGCGCGGTCGGCCCCGATCCGACCGCGCTCATCGTCGGCGCCCGCGGCCGCTTCGCGACGCCGCTGTCGGCCACGTTGCGCGTGCACCGCAACGGCGCGCCGAGCGTGAAGTCGGGCGCGACGGCGATCGATCGATCGGCCCCGATCACGACCGGCGAGCAGCGGCTGCTCGACGCGATCGACGCGCAGCTTCGGGCCTGAAGGCGAGGGGCGGTCCGGCGGCACGGCGTCGCCGTCGCCCCGGTTCATCGCCGCGTCGTCGAGCCCGCGACTCGGGCATCAGGGCTGCTCGACGTCGACCTCGACCGCCTGCGACGACAGCCGAGCACGCGTGGTCTCGACGGCCAGGGCGCTTGCGTCGCAGCCGATCGCGCGACGACCGAGCCGCGCGGCGACCGCGAGGGTCGTGCCCGACCCGCAGAACGGATCGAGCACGATCGCGCCAGGCTCCGACGAGGCGCGGACAATCCGCTCGAGCAGCTTCTCCGGCTTCTGGTGGGGGTAGCCCGTGGTCTCCTTCGCCCGCGGCGTGTTCGCCGACATCGACGGGCAGTCGGTCCACACCGTCCCCATGCGGCGTCCGCGCGACATCTCGTAGCGGTAGGTCTTGGGCCCGTTCGCGAGCATCACGGTGCGCTCGCGCCACCTGCGCCCCTGCTCGTCGAGCTTGTCGAAGTGCTCGGCCGCGCTCCCCGCCGCGTACGGCTCGCGGACCGCCTCGGCGTCGAAGATCCAGGGAGGCTTCGGCGGGCTCTGCCGCGCGTCGGCCGTGTAGACGAGAATGGTCTGGTGCGTCGCCCCCCACGCCTTGGTCGACCGCGCGCCGTTGCCCGGGACCCAGATGATCTCGCCGCGGAAGGCGCTGCGGCCGAAGACGCGATCCGCCGCGACCTTCGTGTCGTGCACCGCGCGCCAGTCGAGGTGCACGTACACCGACGCGCGCGCCGAGAGGATCGCGCGCAGCGCGACGAGCCGCGCCTCGAGCGAGCCGACGAAGCGATCGACCCCGTCCCACGGGTCGTCGTAGGCGGCCGTCGTACGCCGCGATCGCTCCTCTCCGGCGCGCGTGCGGGCGCCGTGGGTCGCACCGACCCCGAACGGCGGATCGAGATAGACGAGATCGACCTCGATCTTCTCGTCGAGCAGCCGCTCGCACGCGACGAGGTTGTCGCCGTGAAACAGCCGGGCGCGCGCGAGGTCGCTCATGGGAGCGCCACCACGCTGGTCGCCGGCGCCGGCGCCGGCGCGATGGGCGCCGAGATCGCCCGGATGATCTCCGCCGTGCTCGCCACGACGGGCTTCGACTTCGCCAGCCACGGCCACGCCGGACCGTTGTCGATGCAGCCGCGCGCGTGCTCGTCGGGCTCGCATGCGATGCGCAGGTGCGCGTGGTCGTCGTGCGGGGCCGAGTCGCCCGGCTGCAAGAGCACCTTCTCGGCGCGCGCGACCAGCTCGGGCGGCTCTCCTCGCGCGAGCGCGTGCTCGACGAGCAGCGCCTCGAGCGGCGCCGCGACGAAGATCCACTCGATGTGGATGCGCGGGTTCTGGAGCAGCGAGCGCAACAGCAGCCACTCGCGCTCGACGTCGAAGCGCACGTAGCGCCCCGAGGCGTCGACGCCGAGCCCGTCGGGGCCGAACTTCACGAACTCCGCCCCGGCGATCGGCGCGCCGTCGAGCGTCGTCATGAAGAACAGCAGATCGGCGTCGCGCCCCGTTCGATGGGAGTGGTGCCTCGGCAGCCTCCCGCCCGTCTTCGCCGAGATCTCGCCGACGAAGAGCGGTACTCCGGTCGGCCGCTGCGCCGCGACGTCGCGGGCCGCGACCTCGATCGCCTCGATGAGCCGCGGCACGCCGAAGTGGGAGTCGGCCGCCGAGCGCCAGCGCACCCCCTCACCTTCCTTCGGCAGCTCCTTGCCGCCCACGAGGAAGCCCGCGTGCGGGAGCCCGATCGACCCCTGGTAGGCCGGCACCAGCGCCGAGGGCATCGCGCAAGACGACGCCGCTGCGAGCGCGAGCGCCGCCCGAAGCATCCCCCTGGCCACGCCCCTCACTCGGAGGCCTCCGCGCCTGGCTCGGACGCCTCCGGCCCGAGGAACTCCGCGATGCGATGCTCGAGCGCCTGCATCGCCTCGATCGTGTCGAAGGACTCGGCGGGCACCAACTTCCCGTCCGACCTCGCGAGGTAGCCCTGGTCGAGGAAGCTCGCGATGGCGTTGTCGAGGACCGGGCGCGAGATCGCCTCCTTGCGCACGACCGCGCCCGCCAGGAACATCCGCCGCCCCACCACCAGCGCGCGGCGCACGAGCTCCTTCTGCGCGAGCGGCCCCTTGCGCACGAGCGTGACGAGCGCACGAGCGGCGACGCGATAGCCCTCGATGAACGACGCGATCGTCGAGGCGAACAGCCCGAGCTGCGCCGCGGCCTCGGGGCTCGGCACCTCTAGCGTGCCCGCCTCGACGCGTAAGAACCCCTGCTTCACGAGATCGGCGAGCGTCTCGTCGAAGATCTGGTCGTAGGTCGCGTCGGCGCGGAACATGAACTCGTACTTGAACAAGCGCGACAGCCGCTGCACGCGATCGCGCACCACGCGCACGGGCGAGGGGCCGCGCCGCGACATGCGCACGCTCGTGGCGATGAGCGCGTAGGGAACGAAGAAGTGGACGATGACGTTCTTCGAGAGCGCGAGGCTCATGCGACGGTCGTCGAGCAGCCCGTACACCGGCTCGCGCGCCTCGTCGGCCTCGTCGAGCCGCGCGCGGGGCTTGGGCGGCCGCAGGGGCGAGGCGATGGACCTGCGCTTCTGCGCCTCGCCCTCGGCCTCGTGCGGCTCGATCCAGCCAGCCGACGCGAAGAGCTTCAGCGCGTCGTCGATCGCGCGCGCGCTGAGCGCGCCGCCGGGCGCGCGCAGATCGGGGTGGATGCGGGCGCCGAGGTGCGAGAGCGTCGAGAGCAGCCGCTCGGCGTCGCGGAGCAGCGCCGTGCGCGGCACGCCACGCCCGCTCGCGGACAGGAGCGCCGTCGCCGTCAGCGAGCCGCCGGTCACGGCCATCGCGCGGTTGATCTCGTAGATGATCTGGTGGCCGAGCCGCGTGACCACGGCGCGCCGCGGGATGAACAGCTCCCCGGTGAGTTCAGCGCGCTCGGCGACTTGCTTGGCGCGCGCCGCGCGATCGACGTCGGCCCTGATGCGCTCGAGCGTGAGGATCTCGCCGACCTGCAGGTTGAGCCGGCCGTAGCGCTCGGCGAGCACGCGCACCGCGCGCACGAGCCCCGCGACGCTCTCGCTCTCCTTCTCGCCGCCCGAAAGCTCACGCACGTAGCTCTTCGCCTCGACGACGCGCTCGTAGCCGATCGCGATCGGCACGAAGAAGAGCGGCCGCGACGGCAGCTCGTAGGCCGCGTCGACGACCATCGAGAGCAGCCCCAGCTTCGGCGGCAGGAGCTTGCCGGTGCGCGATCGCCCCCCCTCGAGGAAGAACTCCATCGAGTACCCCTCGTGGACGACCTTCTGCACGTACGCCGTGAGCGCCGCCGAATACAGGCGATCGCCCCCGATCTTGCGGCGGATGAAGAACGCCCCCGCGTTGCGGAAGAGCAGGCCGAGCGGGAAGAACGCCAGGTTCTCGCCCGCCGCGATGAGCGGCGGCTGCATGCCGACCTTCCAGAAGACGTAGCTGACGAGCAGGTAATCGATGTGGCTCTTGTGCGACGGCAACACGATCACGGTGCCGTGGCGCGCCGCCTCGCGGATGCGCTCGAGCCCCTCGCGATCCCAGTCGAGGCCGTCGTAGATGCGCTCGAAGATCTGCTTCATCGCCGTGCCCATCGCGGCGATCACGTCGACCTCCATCGACGCGGCGATCTCGCGCAGCATCGCGCGCGCGCGAGCCTCGACGACGAAGCGCTCGCGGGCCCCCTCGCCCGCGAGCTCGTGGATGACCGAGCGCACGCGCGGCGTGCGGACGATCTCGTCGATGAGACGATCGCTCGGCTTGACCACCGGCCCGACGATCACGCGCCGCTCGCGCTCGAGCCTGCGCAAGAGCGCGTAGATGGCCCGACGCACGAGGGCGTCGTGGCGCCCGTCGCCGGCCGCGAACCCCGCGGGCGCCCGCGACGTCAACGGCGGCGGCGGCACCGACGGCCTGCCCGCGGCCGTCTCGCCGTCGTTCTGTCCGAGGAACTCCTCGAGGTCGAGCGGCGGCCCGGCGCGCATCGCGACGTTCTGGTAGTTGGTCAGCAACTGCCCGGCGCTGCGCACGACCCCCGGCCACTCGCGCGTGCCCAAGATCGCGTCGAGCAGGCCGCGGCGGCGGGTGTCAGGGCGCTTGGTCCACACGAAGACCTGCGGCACCACGAGGATCGGGGGCTGCCCCGCCGCGGTGCGCGCGCGCTGGATCGCGAGCAGCTCGCGGACGAAGTCGTCCCCCTCGAGCAGCCCGCGCCCCGTGGCGCTCGGGTTCACCAGCGTCGGCGGGCGCTTGAGGAAGAGCGCCGCGCTCTGCCCGCGCGCGATCGCCGCGCGCAGATCCTCGAGGTCGTCGTCGCGCGTGCGGGCGCGGAAGGCGCGCTCGAACCCCTTGCCGAACGGCTCGAGGATCCAGAGGCCGAGATCGTTGGCGAAGCGGATGTGCGGCAGCCCGAAGCGCTTGGTGATGTGATCGAGCGCGAGGAAGTCGAGCAGCGACAGGTTGCGCAGCGCGTAGACGACCGTCCCCCGCTGCGCCGCCTCGCGGACGCCGCGGATCCACGCCGGATCGACCTCGATGCGGTCGAAGAAGCGCCGATAGAGCCAGCGCAGCAGCGCGTTCGGCTCGTAGCGCGGGGGCAGCGCCCGCAGGCTCTCTTCGAGCTCGCGCGCCGCCGCGTCGTCCACGGCGCCCGGGGGCTCGCTCGGGGGCACCACGTCCGCCTCGTCCATGGCCGCAACGGAACTCGATCCGAGCACAAAAAGCAAAGCGGGAGCGGCGTTTCGCTCCCGCTCGCTCGCGCCGGCGCGCTTACTTCGCCGCGCCGCCGTTCTTCTTCACGGCGCCGCGGATCGTGACCATCGCGTTGCGCGCGCCGGGGATGCCCCCCTCGACGAGCAACAGCCCCTTTTCGGCGTCGATCTTCGCGACCTTGAGGTTGTGGACGGTGAGCTGCTCGTCGCCGTAGTGGCCGCTCATCTTGAGGTTCGGCAGCGTGCGGCCGGGGGTCATGTTGGTGCCGATCGACCCGCCGTGACGGAAGTACTCGTGCGTGCCGTGCGAGCCGACGCCGCCCGCGAAATTCCAGCGGCGCATGACGCCGGTGAAGCCGCGACCGCGCGTGTGCCCCTGCCCGTCGACGAACTGGCCCACCGTGAAGATCGCGTTGAGATCGGGCTTGCTGCCGACCGCGAACTTCGCGACCTCCTCGGCCGGGAGGCGGAACTCCTTGACGTGCTGCACGGGCTCGATGCCCGCCTTCTTGAAGTGGCCCGCGAGCGGCTTGCTCGTGCGCGACGCCTTGCGCTTGCCGTAGCCGAGGACGAGGGCGCTGTAGCCGTCCTTCTCCTGGGTGCGGTGGCCGACGACGACGAGCTCGGAGCAGTCGATCACGGTGCAGGCCGCGACGTTGCCGTCGGCCTTGAAGATCTGGGTGCTGCCGAGCTTTTTGCCGAGGATGCCGGGGTGCTGGTTCATCGTCGATCCTGCCCGCTTCGACCTTGCGAAATGCGAGGTCACGCTGGGCCGGGGCCGAGGCCTCCGGGGGCGTGCTTACGCGACTGCGGGGGCGCGAAGAGTAGCGATCCCGCGCGCCGGGTCAAGCCGACGACGCCCGCGCCCGCAGCAGCAGGCGTGCGAGCTCGGCAAAGCCGGCCCCCATCGGCGCGCTCGTGACGTACCGCGGCGGCACGCTGAGGCGCGCGACCCACGGGGCCACGTTCGCGACGCCGATCGTGGTCGCGAAGGCGGCGAAGCAGGCCGCGTCGTTCTCGCTGTCGCCGACGAACGCGCAGCGCACCCGCGCGGCGGCCGGCTCGAGGCCGCGTCGCAGCGCGAGGAAGCGGTAGACGCCGCTCGCCTTGTCGTCGCCTTCGAAGCTCGCGTGGAGGTGGACGCTCGAGAGCGTCGCGCGCGCGCCGGTCGAGACGATGGCCGCGCGCGCGGCGGCGACGCGATCGGCCGGGAGCTTGCGCCGCTCGCCGACGTCGAACGTGACATCGGTGAGGCGCGCTGCGTTGTCGTCGGCGAGCTCGATCTCGGGCACCGCACGGCGAACCGCGGCGACGACCTCATCGAGGCGACGTCGCGCCACGGCCGGCGCCTCGTGGCGCAGCTCGCGCGCGATCTCGCGCTCGCGCCGGTAGAGAAGAACGGCGCCGTTCTCGGCGACGACGCCGTCGACGGGCCACTGCCGCGCGACGATCTCGCCCCAGCCGGCCGGCCGGCCGGTCACCGCGACGAGCGCAAAGCCCGCGCCGGCGAGGTCGCAGATCGCGTCGTACGCCTCGCGCGTGAGGCGTCCGTGGGTGAGCACGGTGTCGTCGAGATCGAAGAGGAGCGCCTCGACGCGCGTCGCCTCGTCGGCCGGCATGGTGGCGAGCGGTCGCATGCGCCCTCAGCCGAGCTCGGCGATCAAGGTCGAGAGGTAGACCCCCTCGGGGAACGCGGCCGGCACCGGGTGATCGGCCCCCTGCCCGAGCCGATCGAGCACGGTCGCGACCCTGCCGACGCGCCGCGCGCCGATGGCGAGGCTCCGCGCGAGCTCCCCCTCGCCGATCGCCGCGGAGCACGAGGAGATCGCGAGCAGGCCGCCGGGCGCGAGGACCGCGGAGGCCGCCTCGACGAGCTTGGTCTGGTACTTCAGCGCCGCGTCTCGATCGCCGCGCGTGGGCGCGAGCTTCGGCGGATCGAGCACGACCAGATCGAAGCGCGCCCCCTCGGCGGCGAGGCGGGGAAGCTCCTTGCGCACGTCGCCTCGCAGGAAGCGCGCGCGCTCGCCGAGCCCGTTGCGCCGCGCGCAGCCGCCGGCGACCTCGATCGCGCGCAGGCTGTCGTCGATGCCGAGGACGGCCGCCGCGCCGCCCCGCGCCGCCGAGAGCGCGATGCCGCCGACGTAGCAGTAGGCGTCGAGCACGGCGCGCCCGGCGGCGAGCGACTCGACGCGCGCGCGCAGCGGGCGCTGGTCGAAGTAGAAGCCCGTCTTCTGCCCGAGATCGTGCGGGATCTCGAAGGCGAGGCCCCGCTCGCGAAAGCGGAGCGCGTCGATGGGCGGGAGCGCCGAGAGCGCGTCGTCGAGCGCGAACCCCTCGGCCTGCGCAGTGGTCGGCGTGGTGCGATCGAAGATCGCGCGCGGGGCGAGCGTCCTCTCGATCGCTTCGAGCACGAGTGGGGCGCGGCGACGCAGGCCGGCCGTGCCGATCTGCACGACCGCGGCGCCCCCGTGGCCCTGCGCATCGACGCCGAAGACGTCGACCACGAGCCCAGGGACGTAGTCCCCCTCCGCGTGGAGCAGCCGAAAGCCGTCGGTCTCGCGCCCGGCGGTCGCGTCGGGCAGTCCGACCGCCCGCCGACGGGCGAGCGCCGCCTCGATGCGCGCGACGAGCCAGCCCGAATCGTCGAGCGACGTCGCCTCGTCGGCTACCACGAGGCGCACGGGGATCGCCCGGCGCGCCGACCAGAAGCCGCGCCCCATCACGTTGCCCTGCGGATCGAGGACGCGGACGACGTCCCCGATCGCGGGCGTGCCCCCATCGATCTTCGCGATCGCCTGTGCGTAGACCCAGGGGTGCCCTGCCCATATCGGCTGCACGTGCCCGGGACGCAGGCGCACGGTAGCCATCGTTGCGCTCACCGAGAGACCTCCGAGCGGCCTGCCGTAGTCGCTCGCGCGCGTCGGCGCTACTTGCGACCGGCGGCGCGCATCGGCGGGATGCTGGCGACGCGCCCCTTGGCCGTGCCCGGCCGCGCCTTGGGCGCCTCCGACCGTCGCACCGACGGCGGGATGGTGGCCGAGCTCGAAACGACCAGCACCGCTCGACCTCGACGGTGCTCGGTGCGCGCAGCGACGAAGCCATGATCGCGGGCGAAGCCGTCGAGGTCGCCCTGGCTGCGCTCCATGTGCTCGCTGAACGCCCGCCAAAGAGCGCGTGCCTGCTCCTCGCCGAGCTCGACGCCGTCGCGCACGACCGCCAGCCGACCGATCTCCATGAGGGGGACGCTAACCGTCGACGGCCGGCGCGCAAGCGCAGCCTGCCAGGCTACGTCCGCGGGCCTGCGTTGACGCGCATGCGCGCCCGAAGAAGCCGCGGTCGCGTCGATGCGGCGCATCGCGCGCGGCAAGTCGCGGCGCGTCGTCCGGCGCACTGCACGCTCTTCGGCGCTCGGGCAGGCCGCGAGCATTTCTTGTTGACACGCATCCGTCCGTGAATATGGTGCGTCCCTCGCTGAGCGGCGAAACACCGCGTAGGCGCGAAGGTGGCGGAACTGGCAGACGCACTAGCTTGAGGTGCTAGCGCCCAAAAGGCATGGGGGTTCAAGTCCCCCCCTTCGCACGAGAGAGACCGAGAACGAGGCGGCCGAGCTTGGAAACAAGCCCGGTCGAGTCGTTTTTGTCCCCAGCAGGCCTGTGGAGTTTCTCCGAGACCGGCCGATCCTCTCCCGGGTCACGCCGCGATCTCCCGCGCCATCGACCACAGCCTGCTGACGGTCACAGTTTCCGCAGGCCGTTTCTCAACGGCCAGCTAGCGCGACCTCGCCGAGCTCGCAGGCGCCACGTTCTTGGCCGGCGGATCCGCGCGGTGGTACGCGCGCACACATGGCTGGCACTGGCATCGTCGTGCAGAAGTACGGCGGCTCGTCGGTCGCAGACCTCGAGCGGCTCGGGATCGTCGCCGACAAGGTGGTCGCGACGCACAAGGCAGGCCACCGCGTCGTGGTGGTCGTCTCGGCGATGGGCAAGACGACCGACGCCCTGCTCGGGCAGGCGCGCGCGGTCGATCCCGAGCCTCCGCGCCGGGAGCTCGACATGCTGGTGTCGACCGGCGAGCGCGTGTCGATGGCGCTGCTCTCGATCGCGATCCAGAAGCGCGGGGTCGAGGCCATCAGCTTCACCGGCTCGCAGGCAGGCATCCTGACCGACGAGCGCCACTTCGACGCGCGCATCGTGGCGGTGCGCCCCCAGCGCGTGGAGGACGAGCTCGCCAAGGGCAAGATCGTAATCGTCGCGGGCTACCAGGGCGTGGCCGCGAGCAACAAGGAGATCACTACCCTCGGCCGCGGCGGCTCCGACACGACGGCGGTCGCCCTCGCCGCGGCGCTGAACGCCGAGCGCTGCGAGATCTACAGCGACGTCGACGGCGTCTACGAGGCCGATCCGCGCGTCGTCCCCGACGCCGCGCACCTGCCCTTCGTAGACTACGAGACGTTGCAGGTGGCCGCCGAGGCGGGCGCGAAGGTGCTCAACGCGCAGGCCGTCGAGTGGGCCCGTCGCGCGGGCATCGCGATCCATGCGCGCCACACCGGCCAGACCTACGTCGGCGCCACGCCCGCCGAGGGGTCGAAGCAGACCGTCGTGAGCGGCGCCTTGCCCGCCGACGCCCGCCGCGTGCGCGCGATCGCGAGCGAGAAGGGGATGGCCCTGGCGCGCCTCGCAGGCGCCTCGCCGCTCGCCGCGCTCTCGGCGCTCGGGGAGGCCGTGACGGCGGCCGATCTCGCCCCGCGCGATCTGTCGATCGACGGACGCGGCGGCGCGAGCGCGCTCTTCTCGCTGCTGAACGCGCCCGACTGGATGCGCTCGCGACGCGCCCTGCAGGAGCGGCTCGGCGACGCGCTCGTGCTCGAAGAGGGGCTCGCCACCGCGACGGTCGTCGGAGATGGCCTTCACGGCGTCGCCTCGCCCGTCGCGGGTGCGCGCCTCGCGAAGCTCCTCGCCCGCGTGGGCGCGCAGCTGCACGCGCTGGTGGTCGCCCCGCTGCGCGTCTCGGTCGTCGTCGACCAGGCGCACGTCGACGACGTCGTGCGCGCGCTGCACGCGGCGTCCTGAGGCGGGCGCGCGTCGCAGCTGCCGCGCACGCTCCCGCCCTCGTTGGCGGCGCGATCGCGCGACGCCCTGGGCCTCCGCGCGCTGCCGTGCTCGCATCGCGCGCGATGACGGGTCGCTTCATCGTCGTCGACGGCGTCGACGGCGCGGGCAAGTCCACGCAGGTCGAGCGGCTCGCGGCGGCGCTGCGTGCGCGCGGCCACGCGGTGCACGTGACGGGCGAGCCGAGCGGCTGGCCCATCGGCCAGCTCATCCGGCGCTACCTGCGCGGTGAGCTTCGCGACGGCGTGCCCGGTTGGTCTTCGATGGCGCTCCTGTTCGCCGCCGATCGCATGCAGCACGTCGAGCACGAGATCCTCCCGCACCTCGAGGCCGGCGAGGTCGTGCTCTGCGATCGCTACGACCCCTCGAGCATCGCCTACCAGTCGGCCATCGGCCCCGACGGCGCCGACCGCACCGAGCTGATGCGCTGGATCGCCCTGCTGAACGGCCACGCCCGTCGCCCCGACCTCGTGCTGCTGCTCGACCTCGACCCGCAGCTCGCCGCGGCGCGCCGCACGCAGCGCGGCGGCGAGGCCGAGCTCTACGAGACCCTCGAGCTGCAGCGGCGCATCCGCGCATGCTACGCGGAGCTCCCCGCGGTGCGGCCGAACGACCGCCTCGTGCGCGTCGACGCCTCGCGCTCGATCGACGAGGTGCACGCGCAGATGCTCGCCGAGGCCCTCGCGCTGCTGGACGTCAGCCGCTGAGCGGGAGCTCCACCGTCATCGCCGTGCCGCGCGGCTCGCGCCGCCGCGCGCGGATCACGCCGCCGTGCGACTCGGCGATGCGCCGACAGACCGCGAGGCCGAGCCCCGTGCCGCCGCGACGACCGCTCGCGAACGGCTGAAACAGCCGGCCGAGCAGCGCCGGATCGATGCCGGGACCGTCGTCGGCGACCTCGATGCGCAGCGTGCCCGCCGAGACCTCCGCGCTCAGGACCACGTGCCCGCCGGGCGGCTCCGAGAGGGCCTCGACCGCGTTGCGCAGCAGGTTGAGCAGCACCTGGCGCAGCTGGCGCGCGTCGACCTCGACCTTCGCCGACGGCGCCTGCACGTCGACCGAGACGATGTCGGGGCGCGACACGCCCGACGCGACCTCGAGCAGGAAGGCGCGCAGCTCCACGCTCTCGCGCTCGATGGGGCCGACGCGCACCTGATCGAGCGCCTCGAGCACGATCGCTTGGCCGGCATGAATCTGCTCGGCCATGCGCGCGAAGTGCGCCGTGAGGCGCTCCTCGACCGCCGAGCCGCGCGCCGCGCGCTTCGCGAGGTGCAGCGACGAGTCGAGCACGGCGAGCGAATTGCGCAGCTCGTGGGCGACCTCCGCCACGCGCGCCCCGAGGGCGGCGAGCTGCTCGAGGCGCTGGCCGACCTCGTCCTCGGACGTCAGCTGCGGAGGCGCGCGCAGGGCGGACGACGGCGGTCGACTCGAGGGACGAGCCGGAGGCCGGGAGCTCGGAGGGGTCCGGCTCGGCGGCTCGCCGTCGGAACGCCGCGCGTGCACGTCGTCAGCCTACCAGAGCCATGCTTGCCGGAGCGGTCCCCCTCGCGTGACCGGCCGGCCACGCAAGCTCTGCATGGGCTGTCCGGGCATCGACAGGACGGCGTTGGCAACGCGTGCAAAGCTCGTAATTCGGAGGTTCATTTGCCCGCGCGCGCGGATCTTGCTCTTGATGCGCGCCGTGGGACCGTGAATGCGTCGTCCCCTCGCCCGTCCATCTCCAGGAATCCCGAACCGGAGGCCCAGTTCATGTCGCGCACGCTCCGCCGTCTCTCCCTCGTCGCCTCGCTCCTCGTCGCGCCCGCATCGCTCGCGACGCTCGCGGCCGTGGCGCCGGCCCACGCCGCCGAGAACGCCAGCGCGACGGGGTTCCTCAAGGAGCGGCAGACCGGCCTGATGAAGACGCTTCGCGCGAGCAAGCCGGGGCCGGAGCGCGCAAAGAAGGTGAACGCGGAGCTCGCGACCTTCATCGACTACGACGAGATGGCGCGCGCCTCGCTCGGCGACGAGTGGGGCAAGCGCAACGACGCCGAGAGGAAGCAGTTCACCGACCTGCTGCGGCAGCTGATCGAGAAGAACTACACCAAGCGCATGGACGAGATGGTCGACTACGAGGTCGACTACAAATCCGAGGCGACGAACAGCGGCGACACCACGGTCAAGACCGAGGCCCACAACCTCAAGGACAGGCGCGCCGCCGCCGTGCTGGTCGACTACGTCCTGCGCAAGAAGGGCGCGGCCTACGTCATCGTCGACATCATCCCGGAGGGCTCCTCCTACGTGAAGACCTACTACAAGGAGTTCACGAAGGTCCTCAAGAAGCCCGCGCCCGACGGCGGCTGGGACGCCCTCATCGCCAAGATGAACAAAAAGCTCAAGGAGCCGTGAGCCTGGCCCCGCGCGGGCCTCTCGGGCCCCTCGACCGCTCGATTCGTCGATGCGGCCGGGGGGCTCGGCACGTTTTGCGGGCGGCGAATTCGCGTCGGTGCCGTGCGAACGCTCGTTGACAGCCGATCCCCCGCCGACTACGACGCCCTTGCCCAAAAACCGGGCGATTTCCGCTGAATTTGCGGAAGCGAGGGCCTCGCACGATGTCCGCGTACGTCCCGATGTTCCTGCTCTTCGCCGTGGCGGCGCTGCTCGTCGCGGTGTTCTTCCTCGGCTCCACCTACCTCGGGCCTCGCAACAAGGGCGAGCCCGAGCACAACGCGCCGTACGAGTGCGGCAGCGAGTCTTCCGGCGGGCGCCACGTGCGCCTGAGCGCGAAGTTCTACCTGACGGCGATTTTGTTCGTCGTCTTCGACATCGAGGCGATCTTCCTCTACCCGTGGGCCGTGAAGTTCCGCGGGCTCGGCTGGATGGGCCTCGTCGAGATGCTGGGCTTCCTCGCCGTGCTGGTCGTCGGCCTCGTCTACGTGTGGAAGAAGGGAGCGCTCGAGTGGGAGAAGTGAGGAACACGAGCGGCCGCGAAGCGGTCCGCGTCGAAGTGACCGGGAGCGAGGTCGGCTTCGCCACGACGAAGTTCGACGCGCTGCTCGGGTGGGCTCGGAAGTGGTCGCTCTTCCAGTACCCGTTCGTCACGGCGTGCTGCGGCATGGAGTTCATGTCGCTGAACGGTCCGCGCTTCGACGGGCTCGCGCGCTTCGGCGCCGAGGCGCCACGCTTCTCGCCGCGTCAGGCCGACCTCTTGTGGGTCGTCGGCACGATCAGCCAGAAGCAGGCCCCCGCGCTCAAGCGCATCTACGAGCAGATGTGCGATCCGAAGTACGTGGTCGCCTTCGGCACCTGCGCCTCGTCGGGCGGCTTCTACGACAACTACGCGACCACGCCGGGCATCGACAAGATCATCCCGGTCGACGTGTACATCCCCGGCTGCCCGCCGCGCCCCGAGGCCGTCATCGACGCGCTCAACCTCCTGCAGGACAAGATCGCCCGCGGCGATCGCACGCCGGGCGTGGTCAAGCCCCGCGAGGACATCGTCGAGCGGCAGCTGGTCACGCTGCGCAAGTCGGCGACCGATCTCGACTACGGCCCGCAGCGCCGCTCGGGCGAGCCGCCGATCACGCTCGGTCGCACGTCCGATCCGAAGGAGGGGGAGCGATGAGCGCGGTCGTCGTCGAGCGCGTCAAGGCGCAGTTCGGCAGCAAGGTGGTCGAGACGACCTCCTTCCGCGGCGACGAGAGCATCGTCGTCGAACCTGCCGCCTACTATCAGGTCGCCAAGTTCCTGCGCGACGATCCGGCCTGCGACATGTCGATGTTCATCGACATCACCGCGGTCGACTACCCGTCGCGCGACGCCCGCTTCGAGCTGGTGCTCAACCTCTATTCGCTCCACAAGGCGCACCGCGTCCGGCTCAAGACGCGCCTGTTCGAAGCCGAGCAGGGGGAGGTCGCCGACGCGACGCGCCCCACGACGGTCCCGACGGTCTCGACGCTCTGGGCCGGCGCGAACTGGTTCGAGCGCGAGGTCTGGGACATGTTCGGCCTCAAGTTCGAGGGGCACCCGGACCTGCGCCGCCTGCTCCTCTACGAAGAGTTCGAAGGCCACCCGCTGCGCAAGGACTACTCGGCCGACAAGACCCAGCCGCTCATGCCGTACCGCAGCGGCCCCGACGTGCTCGGCAAGCAGCGCCCCTTCCTCGGCGATGAGGGGATGCCGTTCGGCCGCAAGGACTGGGCGCCGCGCGACGCCTCCTGGTCCGACGACTCCCTCGGCGACCCCGAGGACGCACCGCCGCCGGACGGCACCGCCCCGGTGTGAGCTGATTTGGCCCTCCGCGCCGCGATCGCGCGGCGCCGCGGGCTCTCGCTGTCCCTTCCTCGAAGGTCCCGATGGAACCGAACGACTACGACATCGACGAGGCAGATCTCGAGCTCCCGACCGAGCCGATGCGCCTCAACATGGGCCCCTCGCACCCCGCGATGCACGGCACCATCCGCATGATCCTCGAGCTCGACGGCGAGTCGGTCGAGAAGGTCGACGTGCAGATGGGCTACCTGCACCGCGGCTTCGAGAAGATGTGCGAGCGCGGCACGTGGGCGCAGGTCTTCCCGTACACCGATCGCCTCAACTACGTCTCGCCGATACTCAACAACGTCGGCTATGCGCTCGCGGTCGAGAAGCTCTGCGGCATCACGGTGCCGGAGCGCTGCCAATACTACCGCGTGCTGCTCGGCGAGCTCTCGCGCGCCGCCGATCACCTGACGTGCAACGGCGCCATGGCGATGGAGCTCGGCGCCTTCACCCCGTTTCTTTGGATGATGAAGGCGCGCGAGCACATCTGGGACCTGCTCGAAGAAGAGACCGGCGCGCGCCTGACGCACTCGTTCTTCCGAATCGGCGGCGCCGCCAAGCCCCCGACGCCGAACGTGAAGGCCCGCGCGCTCGAGGTCTGCGACGCCGTCGAGGCGATCTGCCGCGAGAGCGAGAAGCTGCTGCTGACCAACCGCATCTTCCTCGACCGCCTGCAGGGCATCGGCACGGTGTCGGCCGCCGAGGCGGTGCAGTTCGGCTGGACGGGCCCTGCCCTGCGATCGACGGGCATCGCCTACGACGTGCGCAAGGCGCATCCGTACCTCGTCTACGATCGCATGGATTTCGAGGTTCCCGTCGGCCACGACGGCGACAACTACGACCGCTACATGGTGCGCTGGGCGGAGCTCTATCAGTCGCTGCGCATCGTGCGTCAGTGCGTCGAGCAGATGCCCGACGACGGCCCGGTGAACGTCGACGCGCCGGAGCTCGTGCTGCCGCCGAAGGAGCAGGTCTACGGGACGATCGAGGGCACCATCCAGCACTTCAAGCTGGTGATGGAGGGCCCGAAGGTCCCGAAGGGCGAGGTCTACTCGTTCACCGAGGCGGGCAACGGCGAGCTCGGCTTCTTCATCGTGTCGGACGGCACGGGCACGCCGTACCGCGTGCGCGTCCGGCCGCCGAGCGTCTTCGTGCTGCAAGGCTTCCCGCGGATGATCCGCGGCCACATGATCGCGGACATCGTCCCGACCTTCGGCAGCGTGAACATGATCGGCGGCGAGTGCGACCGCTAGCGCGGGCGACCGAGGGGGCTTCGGGTCGCCGCTGCCCCGGACAGAGCTTCGATGCAGTAGTGGTGCGAGGGAACCAGAGCGATGCCGACGATCAAGTTGGACGGTAGGGACATCCCCTTCGAGAAGGGGGACACGATCATCCGCGCGGCCTGGCGCCAGGGGCTCGAGATCCCCCACTACTGCTGGCACCCGGGGCTGTCGGTCGCGGCCAACTGCCGCATGTGCCTCGTCGAGATCGAGCGCCCCGGTGGCCGGCAGATGATGCTGGACGTGCTGCACTGGGACGAGAAGCGTGGGGACTACGTCCCGAGCAAGAAGCCGAAGCTCGAGCCCGCCTGCCAGATCGAGTGCATGGAGGGGATGAACGTGAAGAGCGAGTCGTCGGCGTTCGTCGCCGACGCCCGCAAGCACGTGCAGGAGTACCTGCTCCTCAACCACCCGGTCGACTGCGCGATCTGCGACCAGGCGGGCGAGTGCAAGCTGCAGGACTACTGGCTCAAGGAGCAGCGCGCCCCCAAGCGGATGCTCGACGAGATCATCCACAAGCCCAAGGGGGTGAGCTTCGGGCCCACGATCGTGTACGACGCCGAGCGCTGCATCGTGTGCACGCGCTGCGTGCGCTTCATGGAGGAGATCGCGAAGGATCCGGTGCTCGACAAGCGCGAGCGCGGCAACCTCGGCGAGATCGTGCTCAGCCCGGGGCGCCAGCTCGAGGGCAAGTACACCATGATGGTCGATCAGGTCTGCCCGGTCGGCGCGCTGACGACCAAGGACTTCCGCTTCAAGGCGCGCGTCTGGTTCCTGCGCAAGGTCGAGACCGTCTGCCCGGGCTGCGCCACGGGGTGCAACGCGTGGCTCGACTACGATCCGCGCACCGGCGAGGTCCCGCGCCTGCGCCCGCGCGACAACCTCGCGGTCAACCAGTTCTGGATGTGCGACGACGGCATCATGACGCACAAGCGCGTGCAGAGCGCGCGCGTCGCCACTGCGACCGTCGGTCGGGGCAAGGATCGCAAGCAGGCCGCCCCGTCGGCGGCGTTCAAGGCCGCTGCCGACCTGCTGCGCGGCGCCAAGGGCGTCGGCATCGTGCTCTCGGCGCAGCGATCGACCGAAGACAACTTCACCCTCGCGTACTTCGCGCGGACGTTCCTCGGCGTGAACGACTTCCACCTCGCGGGGCTCGCGAGCTGGGACGGCGACGCGATCCTGCGCGACACCGATCGGAACCCGAACACGCGCGGCGCGACGGCCGTCGCCGGCGGTGCGGTCCGGCCGATCTCGGAGCTCACCGAGCCCGTCGTCTCGGGGCAGGTGCCGGTCGTCCTCGCGCTCGGCGGCCAGGTCGATCTCGACGACGTCACCGCGGGGGCCCTCGGCCGCGCGAAGCTCATCGTGCTGAGCGACTGCGAGACCCCGCTCACGAAGATGGCCGACGTCGTGCTGCCGATCGCGAGCTGGGCCGAGCAGGACGGCTCGTTCGTCAACCGCCAGGGGGTCGAGCAGCCGTTCGTCGCGGGCCCGAAGCCCGTGGGCGACGCCCTGCCCGGCTGGGACTCGCTCGTGCGGCTCGCGAAGCAGGCCGGCCACCCGCTCGACTGGAAGCGCATCAAGGATGTTCGCAAGGCGATGGGCGGCCCCGTCGGCCGCTCGAGCGCCCAGCCCGCCACGCCCGACGCGGCCCCCGCCGCCGAGTGATCCCGATGACCACCGTCACCATCCTCGCAGCGCTCCTCAAGATCCTCGTCGTCGTCGGCTTCGGCTTCACCCTCGCGGCCGTGCTCACGTGGGCCGAGCGTCGCCAGAGCGCGATGATGCAGGACCGCTTCGGTCCGAACCGCGCGTCGTTCAAGCTGTTCGGCAAGGAGATCCGCCTCGCGGGCCTCGTGCACGTCGCGGCCGACGGCCTCAAGTTCTTCTTCAAGGAGGACTTCGTCCCGCCGAACGCCGACAAGCTGCTGCACGCGCTGGCGCCGATGCTCTCGCTCTTCCCGCCGGTCGTGCTGATGGCGGTCGTGCCCTTCGGCGACACGCTCTGCCTCGATCAGCTCAGGAACGGCCACACGTGGGCCGCCGTCGAGCGCTTCGGCACCTGCACCACGGCGCCGAGCTCCACGGCGCTCCCCGCGGTGCCGCTGCAGGTCTTCGACACCAACGTCGGCATCCTCTACATCTTCGCCCTCGCCGGCATGGGCATCGTCGGCGCGACGATCGCCGGCTGGTCGAGCGACAACAAGTTCTCGGTCCTCGGCGGCCTGCGCGCGGCCTCGCAGCTGGTCAGCTACGAGGTCGCGATGGGGCTGTCGCTGGTCGGCGCCTTCATGGTCTACGGGACGGTGCGCCTCGACGAGATGGCGCGCTGGCAGGGGGAGCACGTCTGGGGGATCTTCGTCCAGCCGCTCGGCTTCCTGCTCTTCTGGGCCGCGTCGCTGGCCGAGTCCAAGCGCACGCCGTTCGACATGCCCGAAGGCGAGTCCGAGATCGTCGCCGGTCACCTCGTCGAGTACTCGGGCATGAAGTTCGGGATGTTCTATTTCGGCGAGTACATCGAGATCGTCGTCTCGTCGGCGCTGCTCGTCGCGATCTTCCTCGGCGGCTACAACCTACCGTTCCTGCACCGCGACGGCTTCACGGTCACCTTCGCCGGCGCGGCGTGGCACCAGACGCTCCCGCACCTCGTCGTGATCCTGATGCAGGCGCTGACCTTCTTCGGCAAGGTCATGGTGCTCTGCTGGTTCCAGCTCTTCTTCCGCTGGACGCTGCCGCGCTTCCGCTACGATCAGGTCATGAAGTTCGGCTGGCGCATGCTGCTGCCGGCGACGCTCGCCAACGTCTTCCTCACGGGCGTCGTCGTGCTCGCCATCGACCGCGCGGGCGAGCGGCTCGCCTCGCGCCTCGCGCTCGTCGCCGACGGGCTCAACCTCCTCGTCGCCGCGCTGATCGTCTTCGCGTTCATCCGCGTCGTGGTCGGCATGATCGTGCCGAGCGGCCCGCCGACGCGCGCGGGCGTGCCCGAGACCCCGCAGGCCGCCTGAGCGATCAATCTTCCGCCTCCTCGAGGAACCCACGATGCCGCTGCCGCTCGAAGGCCCGATTCAGTACGACCGCGTGAAGGGGACCAAGATCTCCAAGCCCGCTCGCAACGTCGTTCAGCAGGCGTACGTGAAGGACGTCGCCGAGGGGATCGCGATCACGCTGCGCCACTTCTTCAAGAACACGAAGGAGATGATCCGCAACGAGCGCCCGGACGCCGTCACCGACGCGATCGCCGACGGCGTCACGACGCTCGAGTACCCGTTCCAGAAGCGCCCCTACCCCGAGCGCTTCCGCGGCGTGCACCGGCTGACGCTGCGCGAGGACGGCTCGCCGCGGTGCGTGGCCTGCTTCTGCTGCTCCACGGCCTGCCCGGCGCAGTGCATCTACATCGAGGCCGGCGAGTACCCGGACGGGGACCGTCGACGCGGCTACGAGAAGTACCCGGTGAAGTTCGTCATCGACGAGCTTCGCTGCATCTTCTGTGGCTTCTGCGTCGAGGCCTGCCCGTGCGACGCGATCCGCATGGACACCGGCATGCACCCGCAGCCCTACGACTCTCGCGATCAGTTCGTGTTCGGCAAGAGCCTCCTGATGTCCTTCGCGGGGGCCGACGGGACGCAGCAGTCGCAAAACCCGCGCGTCGAGCCGGGTGAGAAGGGCTTCCCCGGGATCACGCGCCTCGCGGGGCATCACTAGTAGCAGACGCACGCACCGCTCCCGGCGCGTCGCGCCTGGGGCGGCATGCAGCATCCCGCGAGCATCGGTGGGTACGCGATCCTCGGCACCGTCGGCGGCGGCGGCATGGCGGTCGTCTACCTCGCCAAGCCTCCGCCCGAGCTCGCCGAGGCGATCGGTAAGCCCTTCGTCGCGCTCAAGACGCTGCGGCCGGAGCACGCGCACGAC
>JAJXTK010000295.1 GCA_021783935.1 Myxococcales bacterium
GCTGCGCAGCGAGCGCGACGACCGCGAACGCGCGACGCTCGCCTACCGCAGCGCGCTCCTCGCCTACCCCGCCGACGAAGGCGCGCGCAAGGGGCTGCTCGCCGTCGTCGCCGAGGGGCCGAGCGCCGACGCCATGCTCGCGGTCGAGGCGCTCGCGGCGGCGTACGCGGCGACGGACGAGTGGCGCGCGACCATCGAGCTGCTCGACGCGCGGCTCGCCAACGCCGAGAGCGACGGGGCGCGCGTCGCCACGCTGCTCGAGGCCGCGCGCCTGCACGAGCGACGCGGCGACGATCCGCGCTCGGCGCTGCGGGCGCTGCGGCGCGCCTTCCCGCTCACGCCGCGCGACGCCGCGATCGAGGAGGAGCTCGCGCGCCTCGCGGGTGCGACCGACGAGTATGCGGTCGCCGTCGACGCCTATCGCGATGCCGTCGCGCACCTCGAGGCCGACCCGGCCGCCGACGACGCGCGTATCGTGCACCTGCGCGCCCGCGCCGCCGCGATGCTCGAGGCCCACCTCGGCGACTTCCAGGGCGCGCTCGCGCTGCTCGAGCCCGCCGTAGCGCGCGCGCCCACGGCGACGGACGTCGTCACATCGATGGTGCGCGTCGCCGCGCGCGCCGGTGCCTTCGACGCAACTGCGAGCGCGATCGTCGGCTCGGCGCAGGCGCTCGGGCGCGTCGAGCCAGGCCCCGTGGCGACGGCCGAGTCGATCGCGGGCGAGTCGGGCTCCGTCGGCGCGCTCGCCGAGGCGCTCGCGCGCGCCGTCGAAGCGAACCCGCCCAAGGGTACCCCCGCTCGCGAGCTGCTGGTGCGCGTCGCGGCCTGGCACCGCGACGTGCGGCGCGACGACGACGCGGCCGAGAAGATGCTCGAGCGCGCCGTCGACGCCGAGCCGACGCACGCCGAGACGTTGCGGCAGCTCGCGCTCCTGCAGCGGCGCAAGCCGGGGCGCGCGCTCTTCGACACGCTGCTCCGGCTCGCGGATGCGACGCGCGGCGACCTCGGCGTGCTGTTCGAGGCCGCCGGCGTCGCGCTCGACGAGCTCGGCGATCGGCCGCTCGCGACCGGAGTGCTCGAGCGGCTGCTGCAGGCGGCCGGCGACCGCTGGACGGCCCCGCATTCGTTGCCGACGCTGCCGCCGATGTCGGCGCCGCCCCACCCGCGCGGCGAGCCGTCGCCGTCGCTCTCGGCGGAGTCGCTCACGGCCTGGGCGCTCGGCAAGCTGGTCGAGATCGCCCTCGCGGATGGGGATCCGACGCACGCCGCCGACCTCTTGGTCGACTCCTCGAGGCTCCCCTTCGAGCCCGTCACCGCGCGCGACATGCGTCACCGCGCGGCGCTGATCCGCGCCGAGCACGGCAACGCGCCCGCGGCGATCGTGCTCTATCGCGAGATCCTCGCGATGGCGCCGAACGACACGCGCGCCATCCACGCGCTCGCTGAGCTGCTCGAGCGCGAAGGGCTGCTCACCGAGCTCGCGCAGCTGCGGCGCGACGAGCTCGCGCTCACGCCCGAGATCGATGATCGCCTCGCGATCCGGCTCGCGCTCGCCGACGTGCTGGGTCGACTCGGCGCCGACGACGAGCGGGTCGATGCGCTGCTCGACAACCTCGGCGAGCGCCCCGGCCACTTGGCCTCCATCGACGCGGCCGACGACGTGCTCACGGCGCGCGGACGCCACGCGCAGCTCGCGAACGTGCTCACCGAGCAGGCCCTGCGCCTCGAGACCGAAGGGGCGCCGACCGCCGCCGCCGAGCTCTGGACGCGCGTCGCGCAGCTCGCCGAGAAGCCGCTCGGCGACATCGCCCGAGCGCTCGAGTGCCACGGGCGCGTGGTCGCCCTCGCGCCCACGTTCGAAACGTACGACGCCCTCGCGCGCCTGCACGCGCAGCGCGGCGAGCTCGACGCCGCGGTCCAGTGGCTCGAGCGGCGCCTCGCCGAGACGCCCGCGGGCTCGCGGGCTGCCACGGTGGTGGCGCTCGCCGAGAAGCAGATCGCACGCGGCGCCCGACAAGAAGCGCTGCACGTCCTCGAGCGCGGGCTCTCCGAGGAGCCGCGCGCGCGCAAGCTCCGCGATCTGCTCGCGTCGTTGCACCGCGAGTCGGGCGCGTGGGAGGCGCTGGTCGAGGTGCTCGCGGGCGGCGCCTCGCCCGAGAACTCGGGCGACGACGCGGCGGCACGACTCGCCTACCTGCGCGAGGCCGCCGAGGTGCGCCTGCGCCACCTCGGCGACGCCGACGGCGCGGTGCGCCTGCTCGAGTCGGCCGTCGCGGTCAACCCGCAGGAGCGCGCGCTGCGCACGGCGTGGGGCGAGGCCCTTCGCCTCGCCGGGCGGCTCGACGAGGCGCAGAAGCTCCTCGACGCGCTGGTCGAAGAGTACGGCCGTCGACGCCCGCCCGAGCGCGCGTTCGTGCACGTCCAGCTCGCCGAGATCGCGAGGGCACGCGGCGACATGACCGGCGCGCTCTCGCAGCTCGAGCTCGCATCGAGCGTCGACATGGGGCAGCCGCTCACGCTGCAGCGGCTCGCCACGCTCGCCCACGAGGCGGGTGATCTGCCGCGCGCCGAGCGCGCCTACCGCGCCCTGCACGTCATCGTGCGCAGGCCGTCGGCCGTGGTGGGCGAGGTCCTCGGGCCGAGCGAGGTGCTCTACCGCCTCTACCGCATCGCCTCGGCGCTCTCGCAGGAGGACCGCGCGCGCGAGACGCTCGAGTCGGCGTTCGAGGCCGCGGGCGAGAGCGACGAGGAGGCCGCCCGGCTCTCGCGCGCGCTGCGCGCGGCCGGAGAGCACGAGCTCTTGCTCCGTGCGCTCTCGGCGCGCCTCGCGTTCGGCGAAGGGGGCGAGGCGGCGGCGAAGATCCACGCCGAGATGGCCGAGCTCTACGAGGCGGTCGGCAATCTCGACGAGGCGTTCGACGCGCGCGTCCGCTCGCTCGAGGGGGAGCCCGCCGGGTCGCCGCAATTCGAGGCCTCGCGCGCGCTCGCGCGCAAGGCCGGCAAGCTCGCGCGCTACGCCGAGCTGATCGACGGGCTCGTGCGGCAGGCCGAGGACCGGGGGGCGCGCGAGGACGAGTGCTCGCTGCTGCTGCTGCTCGGCGCGATCGCCGAAGAGGACCTCGGCGATCTCACCCAGGCGCGCGCCGCCTACGCGCGGGCGGCGGCCACGGGCGAGCGCGCCCTCGACGCGCTGAGGGCGATCGAGCGCGTGGCCGCGGCGCTCGGCGACGATGACGAACGCATGCGCGCGCTGCGCGCCATCGCGGGGGCGAGCGACGAGAGCGACCCCGGGTTCAAGACGGAGGCGGCCTACCGGTACGCGGATCTCGCCAGCGCCGAGGGGCGCGACCGCTCGATGCGCGACGACGCGCTCGAGGTGCTCGCGCTCGCCATCGATCGCGACCCGCAGCTCGCGCGCGCGGCGGAGATCCTCAAGCGCGTGCGCGACTCGGCGCGGGGCGCTGCGCTCTACGAATTCGTCGCCCGAGGCCTCGGCGACTCGGCGCTCTTGCTCGACGCGCTCGAGCGGGCCGCCGCGCTCCCCGAGCCGTCGATCGAGGCGCTGAAGGAGGCCGTCGAGCTCGCCACGCAGCTCGACGAGCCGGCGCGCGCGGCGGCGATCCTGCGCCGCGCGGTCGAGGCCGCGCAGGCCGAGGGACGCGCCGCCGAGGCCGTCTGGGCGCACGTCGCCCTCGCGGCGCGCAGGAGGGCCGAGGGGGCGCTCGGCGCCGCGGTCGACGCGCTCGTCGCGGCGTCGGCGGCCTGCGAAGGCTCCGACGCGACGGAGTCCTTTCGGCTCGCCCTCGAGGCGGCGCAGACGGCCGTCACGGCGGGGGCGCTCGAGCGCGCAGCGGAGATCTATGAGCGCCTGCGGCAGCGCGATCCGGGCGACCGCTCCGCGTGGGCGCCCCTGCTCGACGTCTACCGCGCGCTCGGCGACAAGGCGCGCCTCGACGCGCTCATCGCGGCGACCGTCGAGCTCGTCTTCGACGCGAGCGAGCGCAACCTCCTCTACCTCGAGCGGGCGCGCCTGCTGCGCGCCGAGCCCGAGCGACGCGACGACGCGATCGCCGCGCTGCGCGAGATCCTCGACAGCGAGCCAGAGAGCTCCGACGCGGCCGCGCTCCTCGCCGACATCCTCGAGGAGGCGGGACGGACGGAGGAGCTCGCCGATCTGCTGTCGCGCAGGCTCGATTTCGCGCGCGAGCGCGGCGACGTCGAGCGCGTCGTCGAGCTGTCGCTGCGCCTCTCGTCGCTCATCGAGGGCTCGCGTCGCGAGGACGCGCTCGACGTGCTGCGCGGCGCATCCGCGAGCGCACCGGAGCGCCCTGAGCTGCTGCGCGCCATGATTCGGCTGCACCGCGACGACGACGATCCGATCGACCGCGCCGACGTGCGCGAGCGGTTGCTCGCCTTCGAGCAAGGGGAGGCCGCCGCCGCGCTCGCCGTCGAGCTCGCCGCGCTTCGGGAGCAGCTCGGCGACGAGGACGGGGTCGAGCGCGCCCTCGACCGCGGCTTGCGCGCCCACCCCTCGGGCGACGCGCTCCTCGAGCGCCTCGTGAAGTGGCACCAGGAGCGCGAGGCGTGGGCGAAGCTGGTCGACGTCATCGCCTTCGACGCCGACCAACGCGCGGCGCGCGGCGATCGCAAAGGGGCCATCGCGCGCCTGCGCGAGGCCTCTGCGATCGCCCGCGATCGCATGAACGACCCCAGCGCGGCGCTCGAGTTGGTGCGGCGCGCCCGCGCCCACGCGCCGCAGGACCTCGCGCTCCTTCAAGAGGTCGTCCGCGCGCTGTCGGAGGTCGGCCGCACGCGCGAGGCGATCGAGGAGCTCGGCGCGGCGCTCGACGCGGGCCAAACGGGCTCGGCGCGCGCCGGCCTGCTCGCCCAGCGCGCGGGGCTCTCGCTCACGGGGGGCGATCCTGCGTCGGCCGTCGCCGATCTCGAGGCCGCCTTCGCGATCTCCGGCGCCTCGGTCCGCCCGTCGCTGATCGAAGCGCTCTCCGAGCTGCGCACCGGTGCCCAGGCGCGCGGCGACGAGGCGGCCGAGCGCGCCTCGAGGCTGCGGCTGGCGGCGCTGTCGGTCGAGGCCGGCCAGGTCGAGCAGGCCCAAGCGACCCTCGCCGAGTGGGTCGATCGGGCGCCGAACGACGTCGAGGCGCTCGCGCTCCTCGCGCGAATCTCCGAGGGGGCGCAGAGCTGGACGAGCGCCGCCGAGGCCCTGCATCGGCTCGTCATCGCCCTCACCCCGGGCGCCGCGCAGATCGACGCGGCGCTCCGGCTCGTCGTCGCGTGCGCCAACGGCGGGTTCCTCGAGAGCGCCCGCGACGCCCTCGAGTACGCGAGCGCGCAGAACCCGGAGGAGGCGCGCCTGCGCCAGGAGCTGCGGCGGGTCTACGAGGCCGCGGGCGCGTACGGCGAGCTCGGCGACCTCTGCGTGACCGACGCCGCGCAGGCTGCCGACGACCACGCGCGCTTCGACGCGCTGGTCGCCGCGGGCCAGTGGTACCTGCGCACGGCCGAGGGGGTCTCGCGCGCCCTCGAGCCTCTTGCGCAGGCCGCGCGCCTCAAGCCGACGAGCATCGACGTGGTGTGCCTGCTCGCCGACGCGTACACGGCGAACGGCCGCATCGACGAGGCCATCGAGGTGCTCACGCCCGCGATCAACGCCCAGAAGGGGCGGCGCTCTCGCGAGGTCTCGGCCCTACAGCACCGCATGGCGCGCGCGGCGCACGCCGGCGGCGGGCGCGACGTCGAGATGCAGTGGCTGCTCCGGGCGCTCGAGAGCGACATGCAGAACGGCGAGGTCGCCAGCGAGCTCGCAGACGTCGCGATGGAGCTGCAGCAGTGGGACACCGCGCTCAAGGCGCTGAAGGCCGTCACCCTGCTCAAGAACCCCGGGCCGATGTCGCGCGCGCTCGCCACGCTGCGCCAGGGGCAGATCGCCCACTACCAAGGGGACGCCAAGCGCGCCTCGTACCTCGCTCGCAAGGCCCTGGCCGACGATCCGAACCTCGCGGAGGCGGAGGCCTTCCTCCGCGAGATCGGCGCCTGACGACGAGCCCGCGCGCGCGCGGGCCCGCCTTGGAGCCCATCCCGACGGCGCTCTCACTCCGCGCCGAGGCTCTCGACCTCGTCGAGGTCGACCGTCTCGCCGAGCTGCCGCGGCCTGCGCAACGCGCGCAGGGCTGCGAGCGTCTCCTCGCGCCCGTCGAGGCGCTCGCGCACGAGGCTCGCGACGATCGCGTACGCGCCCCTGTGCACGGCACGCTTCTCCGTCTCCCAGCGCGAAACCGTCTCGGGCGCGACGTCGAGCAGCTCCGCGAGGTCGATCGCCCGCAAGGCGAGCGAGCGGCGCATGAAGCGGAACGCTTCGCCCGACGAGACGCCGGCGCGCGCGAGCTCCTTGGCGACGCGCAGCTCGAAGCGCGCCATCGACGCGCCCTCGATGTGCTCGTGCCCGCAAGCCGAGCAGTGACGTGCGTCGAGCACGCCAACGAACCGATGCCCGGCAACCGTCTTGGCGACCTTCGCGCGGAGGTCCAACAACGCAAGCCCGCTCGCGCACCGTTGACAGCGATCCGTCATCCCGCGCCCCCCCTGTCTGAAAATGGCCGGCTTTCGGTCGGCCTACGAGCGAGAGCGAACGCCGCCTCCCTCGTCATCCCCCACCGCTCCGTTGCAGGCACTTCGCCTTCGGCGCGTGGGGGCTCCCTCGTTCGGGAATCTTGGCACGACGCCAACCCGCCCTGCGAGCTGGGGCATGACCTTCGTCAATGGCCCAAAATGGGTAAATCGCCGGAAAAATGGCGAATTCGCGGTCACGGCGAAGCGCGACTGATACAAAACTGACGTCGCGACCCACCCCGCGGGGGCATGGGTCGCGACCGATCACGCGCTCGAGGCCCTGCGTCGCGCAGGGCGTGGCGCCGCTACTTCTTCGCCGGAGCGGGCGCCGCGGTCGACGCCTTCTTCGCCTGCCGCTCACGCCACTCCGCGAGCTGCTTCGTCCGACGAGCCTTTTGCTTCTTGCGCACCATGGGTTCCTGGGGAGCCGACATGGCGGCGACCCTACCGCGCGCCGCACGGCCTCGCAACGTCGCAAGGGCGCGAGCGAGGCACGTCAGACGAACGAGCGCCGGACCTGATTGGCGCCGTGGGCGAGGAAGACTCGCTCGACCCGCTCCTCGACGGTCAGCGCCTCGACCTCGACGCTCGCCATCACCGCGCCCGGCTCCATCGCAAATCCCAGCGGATCGAGCGTGCGATCGGCGCTCATGCTGCCCGAGAGGACGCCGCCGAGCGAGCCGACCCCGCACCCCGCGAGCGCCGTCAAAAACGAGGTCGCGACCGTGCCCATGGGCGTGACTTGGAGCGGCCCCGCAAGCACCACGCCGAAGGCGGCCCCCACGACGGTGCCCATGATGGCGCCGAACGCGACGGCCCGGCGCGCGTCGCTGAGCGCCACGTCGAGCTCGCTCGGGCGCGGCGGTCGCTCGCCCACCACGATGCGACAACGCCCGCGAGAGACCCCCTCCGTGGCGAGATCGCGGAGGGCAGCGGAGGCGTCGTCACGGCTCGGGAACTGCGCGTAGAGCACGTGCTTCATGGTCCCCCTCGGGTTCGCCGCGCGCGCGCGGGGCGCCGGCTGCCGAGCTTGCCGCTGCAAGCGACGCTCCTTACGGAGACCATGCGCGTGGACGGGCGGAGCGTGCCCGGCGCGCACGGGGCGCCCCCGCCGCGCACAGCCTGTCGCGTGACATCGGGCAGAGCCGGCACTATGAGCCGACGCCCGTGCTCGCGCACACGCTCGTTCAGGCCTCCGCGGAAGGGCCCCCGCCACGTCGCT
>JAJXTK010000296.1 GCA_021783935.1 Myxococcales bacterium
GCCCCGATCGCGACGCCCGCGGCGCAGGCGAGCACGACGAGCGCGGCGTCGGCGAGCGGCGCGGCGAGGTGCGGCGCGAGCGGGCGGAGCGACAGCGCGACCAGCACGGCGATCGCGGTCAGGCACGCCGCGATCACGCTCCTCCACGCGAGGCGCTCGCGCGTGCCGAGCAGCGCGCCGACGACGGCGATCAAGGCGGCCCCGCCGAAGACGACGAAGGCGGCGGCCCCCTCGGAGAGGTGCAGCCGGGGCGCGAGGCCCGCGGCGAGTCCCACGAACGCGCCGGTCGCCGCCGCGGCTTCGATCAGCGATCGCATCGAGAGGGCGCGCGCTCGCGTCGCCGGCGACGCACGACCAGGCCGACGAGCGCGAGCACGGAGGCCGCCGACAGCCTCGAGAGGGGATCGCCGCCGCGCGCGCCGGCCTGCGCGCACCCACAGCCGTGACTGGCCGCGTCGCCGGCGGGCGTGGCGCCGCTGTCGCCGCCGTCGGCCCGCGCGTCGCTCCCCGCGTCGGCTACCCACGGCGCCCGAGGCGTCTCGATCGCGAGGTTGTTGAGGTCGACCTCGAGGGTGCCCGAGTTGACGGGCATGACGTACGCGACGCCGAAGCCCGCGTCGTCCTGCCCCACGACGTCGACCGGCACGGTGCAGTCGACCGTGCCGCCGAGGTCGTCGCAGGCGACGAGCTGCGCGTCGTAGCGGAGCGGGCCGTACTGGAACGAGATCGGCGAGGTGCCGATCTTCACGAGCACCTCGGGGGCGTACTTGCCCGAGCTGCCGTCGAGGCCCGCCGAGCCGAACTGGCTCTGCGACTGCATGTAGTCCCACGTGATGTGGAGCGAGTAGCTGCCGACGCGCGTCTCGTAGCGCAGCTGGAAGATCCCGGGCGCGAAGGGGGAGAGGCCGCCGCCGCCGCGGCTCGCCGCGTGGTAGCCGAGCCAGCTGCCGGCCTGCATCGGGCTGCCGTCGCTGTCGATCACGCGCGGATCGTCGGGGACGATGCCGCGCGCGCGAAAGGCGTCGTCGAGCGACTTCGCGGTCGCGGCGTCGAGCTCCTTGGTGATCGCGGCCTCGAGCAGCTGGGCCAGGTCGTAGTAGCCGAGATCGCCGGTGGGCGCCGTCGCGAGCGTCTCGAGGAACGCGCGTCGGAAGGCCTCCTGGTGGCTGGCGTCGAGCGCGGCGTAGGCGAGCCAGATCGGCTGCGAGAACGGGAGCGAGTCCTGGTGCACCTCGCCGCTCAGCGTCTGCGGGAAGCTGCTCGTGCCGTCGAGCTCGCGGATCGGGCCGCCCGTGAGGCCGCGGCCGGCGTACTCGCCGACGTAGGGATCGCCCGTGATGAAGCACGAGAACAGATCCGCGATGCCCTCGTTCATGGCGCCGGGCGCGTAGGTGATGCCGTAGGCGTCGCGGTGCGGCGTGGCGACGAGGCGCGCGGTGTGATCGACCACGAAGTGCCCGAACTCGTGGTAGACGACGTCGCCGTCGTAGCTGAAGTCGACGCGCGTCCCCTGGCCGAACCAGAGCGCGTCGCCGTCTTCGCCGAAGATCGCGCCGAAGTAGCCGCCCGGCGCGAAGAAGGCGTTGTCGTAGGGCGCGAGCGCGAGGTTCGGGTTCTGCATGTCGGCGATCGAGCCGGTCTCGAGCCCCTTGTTCATGCGGAAGTTCGCGATGCCGTAGATCGGCGCCGTCACGTCGGCGGGCGCGAAGCCCATCGCCTTGGCCGCGTCCCACGCCGTGTTGGCGTGGAAGAACATCGACAGCTCGGAGAACGAGTCCTGCGGGGCCGTGTCGCTGCTCGGCGGCGTGATCGACGTGTAGTCGCCGTTGGCGTCGGGCGCGACCGTGGGGATCAGATCGCACACGTGCAGGTTGACCTGCTGCCCGACGTTCGCCGGCGTGAGCGTCTTGTTGTCGATGCAGTTCTTCGCGATGACGTGGGCGTTGGCGAGGCCGAGCGGCGCCGCGTCGGCCGGGAGCGTCACCTCGGTGAGCGTCGGCGTCTTGACCGGGTTCTGCGGGTAGACGCGCGCGAGATCGAGCGCGCGCGCCGCGTCCCATCGCGCGAGCACCGTGCCGAGCTCGGCGTCGACGACGGCCACGGGGCGCGTCGGCAGCCCCTCGGTCGCCCCCTCGACGAGCCACGCGAGCCGCGGCTCGCCGCCGGTCGGCCAGACGATGCGGGTGGCCTTGCGGTGCGCGGCCGCGAGGGGCGCGACGCGCTCGGCGTCCGCGCCCGAGAGGCTCGCGAGCATGGTCTTTGGGCGGAGCTCCTCGAGCGCGGTCGCGAGCGTGGTCGCGCGGCCGTCGGGCTCGACGCGCACGCGCACCCCGCGCGAGAAGACCGGCACGCCGTCGATGCGCTGCGAGAAGCCGACCACGCGCACGCCGCGGCCGACGGTCACCGTGCCGGCGGCGACGAGGTCGTAGGCGGCCGACCACGGGGCGTGCAGGCTCATGACCTCGCGCGCGACGACCTCCGCCGGGCGCGTCGAGGCCGAGGCGAGCGCGCCCTCGAGCAGCCACGGGTGCGCCTCGCCCGCGCGCGCGAAGGTCGTGACGAGGGGCGGCGCGCTCGAGCTGGCGGTGGCCGCGCGCGGCGCCGGGATCGCGAGGGCCCCTGCGAGCACCGCGAGCGAGGTGAGGGCGAAGAGGCGGAGCGGGCGGCGCGGACGCGACATGGAACGCACGATCCTGCGCCGGCGCCGCGGATCCGTCGAGGCGGGTGGATCTTTGTCGCGTCCGCGGCAGCCCGCGGTGGCCGCGCCCACGGTCGCGGCGCAGCGACACCCACCCGGGCGTCGGCTCACTCGCCGCGGAACTTCGGCGGGCGCTTCTCGACGAAGGACGCGAAGGCCTCGCCGAGGTCCTTCGACGGCAAGAACGCCGAGTTCCACACCGCGACGTGCCGCAGCCCCTCGGCGATCGTCTTGCCGTCGCGCTCGTTCAGCACCCGCTTGGCCCCTTGGACGACGAGCGGCGGGTTGTCGGCGATCGCTCGCGCGAGGGCGCGCGCGCCCTCGAAGCACTCCTCGGCGCCGTCGTACAGCTCGTTGACCAGGCCGATGCGCAGCGCGCGCTCGGCGTCGAAGTCGCGCCCCGTGAGCGCGAGCTCCCGCGCGTGCCCCTCGCCCACGATGCGCGGCAGGCGCTGCAGCGTGCCGAGATCGGCGACCATCGCGACGCGCACCTCGCGCACCGAGAACTTCGCGTCGCGCGAGGCCACGCGCAGGTCGCACGCCGTGATCATGTCGATGCCCCCGCCGATGCACCAGCCGTGCACGGCCGCGATCACCGGCTTCTTGCAGCGCTCGATCGCGTTGAAGGCCTCCTGCAGCTCGAGGATGAGCTCGTAGAGCTCGGTGCGCCCCTTGGCCATCGACTCGCCGCCCAGCTTCGGGCCGAGCTCGCCCATCATCGCCGGCAGATCGAGGCCGAAGGTGAACTGCTTGCCGTCGCCGCGGACGACGATCGCGCGCACCGCGTCGTCGCGATCGAGCTCGCCGAAGACGCGCGGCACCTCGCGCCAGAAGGCGGGGCCCATGGCGTTTCCCTTGCCCGGACCGAGGAGCACGACCTCGGCGTACGACTCGCGACGCTCGACGCGCACAGACTCGTAGGTCATGCCGACGACGCTAGCACCGCGCGCGAGGGCGCGATCGAAGCCCGCGAACGAGCGCACCGCAGCTCGGACGACGCGATCAGAGCGCCCAGCGCAACCCGAAGTCGGCGGTCGCCGTGAAGAAGGTCAGCCCGCCGTCGCTCATGGACCTGTGGACGATCTGCGCGTCGGCGCCCAGAAACCAGCTGCCGTCCCGCGGCCAGGTCATCGAGAGCGCGCCGCCGTAGTCGACCCCGCCGCTGGTGTCGCCGGGATCGGCGTTCGGATCGCTCACGTGCGGCGTGGGGATGCCGTAGCCGAGCAGCACCTCGGGGCGCAGGATGAAGCGCCGGATGTCGATCTCGTAGCCGAGGGCGCCGTGGATGCTCTCGAACGAGAAGCGGATCTGGTTCTGCGACGAGAGCTGCTGAAAGTGCTCGAAGGTGGCCGAGATCGAGAAGTGCGTGTCGGGGATGCGCATGCGCGCGCGGGCCGAGAGCGCGAGCACCTGGTAGGCGCTGGCGAGGTAGCTGTTGGTCTCGAGCACGCGCGAGACGCCGACGCCGAGGTCGGTCGAGATCGTCGGCGCCGGGGGCTCTTCGGCGCGCGCGTCCGGCGCGACGGCGAGCGCGAGGGTGGTCCCGAGGGCGACCGCGACGAACGTGCGCATCGCGGCGAGCAAAGGCAGACGTCGCGCCTCGCCGCAAGGGCGAACGGCGCATGGACGGCCCATCCTCACAGGAGGATCGTCCGCCGCCCCTCGACGAAGACCCGCCGCTCGAGGTGCGCGCGCACCGCCCGCGCGAGCACGACGCGCTCGACGTCGCGCCCGACCCGCACCAGCTCGTCGGGGGTCATCTGGTGCGTCACGCGCGCGACGTCCTGCTCGATGATCGGCCCCTGGTCGAGATCCTCGGTCGCGTAGTGCGCCGTCGCGCCGATCATCTTCACGCCGCGCGCGTAGGCCTGGTGGTAGGGCTTGGCCCCCTGGAACGCCGGCAGAAAGCCGTGGTGGATGTTGATCACCGGCGGCGCCTCGGAGAGGAAATCCGCCGAGAGCACCTGCATGTAGCGCGCGAGCACCACCAGATCGATGCGGTGGCGGCGCAGCAGCTCGAGCACGCGCGCCTCTTGCGCGGCCTTGGTGTCCCGGGTGACCGGCAGGCAGAAGAAGGGGATGCGGAAGCCATCGGCGACCGGCTCTAGCGCCGCGTGGTTCGACACCACGAGCGGCAGCTCGCATCCGAGCTCGCCCGCCTGTTGCCGCAGCACCAGATCGTAGAAGCAGGCGGCCTCCTTGGTGACGAGCAGCGCGACGCGCGGCACGACGTCCGAGTAGCCGACCGACCAGACCCCCGACAGCGCGCGGCAGAGCTCGTCGAAGCGCGCTTCGAGCGCCTTGCGCGTGGCCGAACCGCCGAGCGCATCCGGCGCGCTCGGCGCGGCGAGGCCGGCGAGATCGACGACCAGGCGCATGAAGAAGCGCGCCTTGGCGGGGTCGTCGGGGTCGACGTCGGTGTGGTTGCTCGCGTCGACGATGTTGAGCTTGCGCTCGTAAAAGAAGCCGGCGAGGCGGGCGACCAGGCCCGGCTGATCGGGGGCGGAGAAGTTGTAGGTGGCGATCGGGGGCATCGGCGGCTCGGTGCGGCGTGTGGGAGGGCGGACGAATACGGCCTCTCGGTAGGGGTGCGCAAGGCGCGGCGCGAACGGCGGTTCCGCGCCGCGCGGCGCCGTAGTAGGCGACCGCCTCGATGAGCGTGCTCGTCATCGGGATCGCCGGCGGCACGGGTTCCGGCAAGACGACCGTGGCGCGCACGATCGCGACGGCGCTGCCGAGCGAGAACATCGCCTACCTCGAGTACGACGCGTACTACCGCGATCGCCCCGACCTCACCTACGAGGAGCGCTGCAAGCTCAACTTCGATCACCCCGACTCGCTCGAGACGGAGCTGCTGGTCGAGCACCTGCGCGCGCTCAAGGGCAAGCAGGCGATCGACGTGCCGATCTACGACTTCAAGACGCACCGACGCTTCTCGGAGTCGCGGCGCGCCGAGCCGGCGCAGGTCGTGATCGTCGAGGGGATCCTGACCTTCGTCGACGAGCGGCTGCGCGACGAGCTCGACATCAAGATCTTCGTCGACACCGACCCCGACATCCGGGTCTTTCGGCGCATCCGCCGGGACATGGAGCACCGGGGGCGCTCGTTCGAATCGATTCGCGAGCAGTACTACTCGACCGTTCGACCGATGCACCTGCAGTTCGTCGAGCCGTCGAAGCGCTGGGCCGACCTGATCATCCCCGAAGGGGGCAACAACCGCGTCGCGCTCGATCTCATCGTCGTGAAGCTCGAGAGCGTGCTCGCCAACGCCAAGGCGCACTGAGCGGCGGCGCGAACGATTGGCGCGCGCGCGACCATGTCGCACAGTGCTGTGTGTGTGCTCCATCGTGCTCGCCCACCAGAGCTTCGACGCCCTTCCGGTCGTGGTCGCCGCCAATCGCGACGAGCGGCTCGATCGAGAGGCCACGCCGCCGCGCGCCTGGCCCGCCGAGCCCTTCGTCGCGCCGCGCGACGAGGTCGCGGGCGGGACGTGGCTCGGGCTCACGCGCGGCGGCCTGTTCGTCGGCGTCACCAACCGCTTCGCGGTGCCGAAGGACGAGCGTCGGGCCTCGCGCGGCGTGCTCGTCGTCGAGGCCTTGCGCGCGAAGGACGCGGCGTCGCTGCGCGCCTCGCTCGAGGGGCTCGCGCCCGAGCGCTACAACGCCTTCCACCTGCTGTACGCCGACGCGCGCGACGCGTTCGTGACCTGGTCCGACGGCGCAGCGATCGCGCATCAGCGCCTCGCGCCGGGCGTGCACGTGGTCACCGAACGCAGCTTCCGCGACGCCCGCTCGCCGCATCCCCCCGAGCGCTTCGGCGTCCACTTCGGCGACGATCGCGCGCGCGAAGCGCGCCTGCGCGCGGCGATGGACGCGCTGCTCGCGTCGGCGGCGGCCCCCACGGTCGAGGTGCTCGCGGCGATGCTCCAGGTGCACGACGAGGCGGATCCGCTCGGCGCGACCTGCATCCACCTGCCGGCCCTCGGCTACGGCACCCGCTCCTCGCTCGTGCTGCTCGGCGCGGAGCGCGTGGCCGACTCGCGCATCCATTGGGCCGAGGGGCCCCCGTGCGTCACGCCGTTCGTCGAGCGGCGCGACCTCGTCGCGGCGCTCTCGGAGGGGTGAGCGATGTGCGGACGCTTCACGTTGACGATCGACACCCTCTCGGCGCTCGCCGCGCTGCTCGGCGTCGCCGTCGATCCGCGCCTCGAGAAGCACTACCGGCCGCGCTGGAACGTCGCGCCGACGCAGCGCTCGCTGATGCTCGTCGCCGAGCCGGGCGGGGCGCGGCGCCTCGTCGAGGCCGCGTTCGGCATCCGGTGGCCCGCGCACGGCGACGCGCGCATCGCGCCGCAGATCAACGCGCGCGCCGAGTCGGTGAGCGCGCCGACCAAGCTGCGAGCGCTAGGGGACCGACGCTGCATCGTGCCGGCCGACGGGTTCTACGAGTGGTCCGGGCCGCGCAGCGACCGCCAGCCGTTCTGGTTTCGGGCGCAGGGCGGGGGGCTCTTGCTCTTCGCAGGGATCCACCACCGCGCGCCGGAGGGCGAGGGGTTCGCGATCGTCACGACCGCCGCGAACGAGCTCGTCGCCGAGGTGCACGACCGCATGCCCGCGGTGCTCTCGCCCACGCAGGCGAAGCTCTGGCTCGAGTCGGACGACCTCGCGCTGGCGGCTGCGCAGCTGCGCACCGCGCCGGCCGACGCGCTCGAGGTCCGCAGGGTGAGCAAGCGCGCGAGCGACGTCGCGAACGACGACGCCGCGTGCGTCGAGCCGGTGGCGCCGCGGGCGCGTCCGTCGGCGCGGCGCGGCGCGCGCACGACCGACGAGCGGCAGCGAAAGCTATTTTGACGCGCGACGTGCGCGGCGCGCCCCGCGCGGTCAGCTCTTCACGCAGAGCCGCCGCGTCGGGTCGCACACCTCGCCGGCGTCGCAGTCGCTCGACCGCAGGCACCGAACGCAGCGTTGCGTGGCCGGATCGCAGCGCGGGTGGTCCGAGGGGCACGTCGCGTCGCTCACGCAGCCGACGCACTGGTGGGTGATCGGGTCGCAGATCGAAGTCGAGCCGTCCTCGCACCCCGAGCTCGCGGTGCAGCGCCAGCAGAGCCCGCCGGTGCACGTCCAGA
>JAJXTK010000297.1 GCA_021783935.1 Myxococcales bacterium
AGATCGAAGGCGACCGAGAGGCCGGTCTGCCCCTGCGAGAGCAGGTATCGGTAGCGCTCGTTCGACTCGGCGGCGGTGCCGAAGCCGGCGTACTGGCGCATCGTCCAGTGTCGACCGCGGTACATGTTCGGCTGCACGCCGCGCGTGAACGGCGGCTCGCCGGGCAGCCCGAGATCGCGCGTCGGCTCGAAGCCGAGCGCGTCGAGATCGTCGGGCCCGTAGAGGTCTTGCGGGTCGAACCGCTGAGCCATCAGGCCGACGCGCGGCTTGCTCGCCTCCTTCGGCTCCCCCCGTTTCGGCTTCGCGTTGGCCTCCCGCCAGCGCGCGCGCGCCTCCGCGTAGCTCCTGCCCGCCTCGCCGTCGCCCTTCTTCGAACCCTCGCTCACGGCCGCGTTCTGCGACGCCTGACGTGGCGCGTCTAGCGTGGGGAAACGGGGGCCACCTCGTCGACGTCGTCGCGCGCCGGCGCCCACCGAGGAGCGAGGGGCGCAGGTCGCCCGCATCGGAGCGCCCGCGTCCTGTATCCTGCCCAACGCCCATGAAGCTCTTGATCGCCGATCGCTTCGAGCCGCACGCGCTGGAGGAGCTCCGCCACCTCGGGATCGAGGTCGTCTACGACCCCGAGTGCACCGCCGAGACCCTGCCGCAGAAGCTCGCCGGGGTCGGCATCCTGGTCGTCGGATCCACCGAGGTCCGCGCCTCGGCGATCGAGGGGGGCAAGGCGCTGCACCTCATCGTCAAGGCGGGCGCGGGCACGGCCGGCATCGACCTGCTCTCGGCCTCGGCGCGCGGCATCTACGTCGCCAACTGCGCCGGCAAGGAGGCGGTCGCCGTCGCCGAGCTCGTCATGGGGCTCGCCTGCGCGCTCGACCGTCGCATCCCCGACGCGATCGCGCAGCTGCGCGCGGGGCGCTGGGAGCGCGCCGAGCTGCTGGCCGCCGAGGGGCTGCAGGGGCGCACCATGGGGATCGTCGGCCTCGGCGCCGTCGGTCGCGAGGTCGCCTCGCGCGCGCGCGCGTTCGGCATGCAGCCCATCGCCTACAGCCGCTCGCTCACGCCCCAGAAGGCCGGCGATCACCACGTCGGCTTCGCGCGCTCGCTCGAGGAGCTCGCGAGCCGCTCGCAGCTCCTCTCGCTGCACCTGCCGCTCACCGAGCGCACGCGCGGCATCATCTCCCGATCGATCCTCGCCGCGCTCCCCGAGCGCGCGATGCTCATCAACACGGCGCGCCCCGAGCTCGTCGATCAGCCGGCCTTGAAGGAGGCGATCGCGACGCGCGGCCTGCGGGTCGGCCTCGACGTCTGGGCGGGCGAGCCGGCCGAGGTCAGCGCCCCGTTCCACTCGCCGCTCCTCGACGTCGGCGGCGTGGTCTACGGCACGCCGCACATCGGCGCCTCCACCGCGCAGGCCGAGCGCGCGATCGCGGCCGAGACGGTGCGCATCGTCCGCTCGTTCGTGCAGACGGGCGAGGTCCCCTCCTGCGTGAACGTCAGCTCGATCAGCCCGGCGCGCTACCTGATGGTCGTGCGCAGCCTCGACAAGGTCGGCGTGCTCGCGAACGTGCTCGGCGTGGTCAAGCGGCACGGGCTGAACGTCGAGGAGGTCTCTTCCACGATCTTCGACGGCGCGATCGCGGCGTGCACCAAGTTTCGCGTGACGGGGCGCCCCGGCGAGGCGTGCATCGCCGAGATCAAGGCCTTCGAAGAGGTCTTCCACGTGGACGTCGTCGCGCTTCCCAATCGGGCCTGAGGGGCGGCGCAAGTAGGGCCGCGAAGCACCGTGCGCCGTCTCCTCGTCACAGGATGTTGGCCGCGAGGACGACGCCGTACTGCAGGCCCACGCCGTTGCTCTCGACACCGGCGAGCTCCCCCTGGAAGCGGAAGAGACCGACCTCCGGCAGCACCGAGACCGTCGGGGTGACGGCGAGGCGCATGCCGACGCTGCCGCCGAACGCGTGCAGGTGGTTTGCGGCGGTCGCGCCGATGGCGCTCGGGACCGCCGTGAACGTGTAGCGCGCGTTGGCGCTCAGGGAGAGCGCGCCCGACAGGATGCGCGTGACGACCAGATCGCCGCCCGGGCTCCAGGCGAAGCGGTCTTGGCTGGCGATGTGCAGGTAGGCGAACGCCCCGCCGCCGATGACCGCCACTTGCCAAGGGCTCGCCTTCGAGGTCAGGCGCAGCTTGACATCGCTCGCTGCGCCGAGCGTCGGGCCGACCGCGCTCCACGGCAGCGCCACCGTCACCAGGCGGTAGCCGACGTCCAGGCGATCGACGAGGCCCACACGAATCCCGGCGTGCGCGAGGAAGGGCGTGAAGCTCGTGCTCTCGGGCGCGCCCACGGCGCTGAGCTGGCCGCCGGTGCCGCCGATGAAGCCGACGTGCCCCGGATCGAGCGTCTGCCCTGTCGAGAAATTGAGGATCCAGAACGCCGAGGCGCGGCGTCCCACCAGCGTCACGAGCGCGATGCAGGCGAGCGCCACGACCGATCGAAGCCAGCCTCGGCTCATGGACGATTCATTATCGAATCTCGCTATCGAATTCCATGAGGTCTCGCCGCCCTCGCGGAATCTGCCGACGTCGCCGCGCGCACCGCTCGATCGACGCGACGCTCATCGGCGCGCCTGCCCCTCGCGCGAGAGCTCGGCGGGGCGGCGCCGGGGGGCTCCGCCGGGCTGCGTCGCGCCCCGAACGGGATCGCTTCGACTCGCCGAGCACCCCTTCCGCCGCGCGGGTTCGGCGGCGGGGGAATCTCACGTTCGGAGGCACCTGTGGCCAACGCACTTCCGTCGAGCTCGACTACCGTCGAGGGGCTGCGCGCAGAGCTGCTCGCCGAGCGCGAGGCGCACCGACGCACGCGCGAGGCGCTCGAGCACACCGAGGCCGCGCTCGGTCGCTTCGTGCCGCGGCAGTTCCTCACCATGCTCGGCAAGCGCCACATCACCGAGGTCGGGCTGGGCGACGCGATCGAGCGCAAGCTCACCGTCGTCTTCGTCGACATCCGCGACTTCACCCCCCTCTGCGAGGGGATGACCCCCGACGAGACGTTCCGCTTCGTGAACGCCTTCATCGGCGCGCTCGAGCCCGAGATCGAGCGGCACGGAGGCTTCGTCGACAAGTACATCGGCGACGCGATCATGGCGCTCTTCCCCCGCGGCGCCGCCGACGCGATCGCCGGCGCGCAGGCGATGCTCGGCGCCCTCGCGCGCTTCGGCGCCGAGCGCGCGCGGGCGGGGCTCGCGCCCGTGCGCGTGGGCATCGGCATGCACACCGGCATCGTCTCGCTCGGCACCGTCGGCGACGCGACGCGCCTCGAGACCACCGTGCTCGGCGACGCGGTCAACGTCGCCTCGCGCGTCGAGGAGCTCACCAAGGTCTACCGCGTGCCGCTGCTCGCCTCCGGGGGGGCGATCTACGCGCTCGGCGAGGCGCCGGGGGCGATGGTGCGCTTCGTCGATCGCGTGCGCGTCAAGGGCAAGACGCATCCGCAGTCGATCTACGAGCTGTTCGAGACCGATCCCCCCGACCTGCGCGTCGCCAAGGCGGCGACCCGTCCGACCTTCGAGGAGGCGGTGGCGTGGTACCACCACCGCGCGATCGATCGCGCGATGCCGCTCTTCGAGGCCTGCCAGAACGAGGCGCCCGGAGACGAGCCGACGCGGCTCTACCTCGAGCGCTGCCGTGCGTACCTCGCCGAGGGGCGCTTCGAGGGCACCGGCGAGGTCGACGGCACGACGCCATGGCGCGAGGAGTTCACCGTCGGCTACGGGCCGATCGACGCGCAGCACCGGCAGCTGCTCGGCGCCTTCAACCGCCTCGCGGCGGCGCTCAAGCACGGGGACGCCTCGGGCGTGCAGTCGATCCTCGCGTTCGCCGACGCGTACGCGGCGGAGCACTTCGGGCTCGAAGAGGGGCTGATGCGCGTGCACGGCTACCCCTTCATCCTCGAGCACGAGCGCGAGCACCGGAGCTTCGTCGAGCACTTCCGCAGGCTGCGCGAGGAGATCGAGTCCGGGCGCCACGAGCTGCCGTTCCTGGTCTTCCTCGCGCAGATCGTCCTGATCGACTGGTTCGCGAACCACTCGACGGGCACCGATCGCCACCTCGCGCGCTTCTTGCGATCGCTCGAGGGCGCGCGCCCGAGCTGAGCCGCCGCGCCCGTCTCCCGCGCGTCAAAGGGGCGGCGCGCCGGAAATGCGCGGCGATGGCCGTGCGTTGGCCGAGACATGATCTCGAACGCCCGGGCCCCCGAGGCCCTCGACGCCCTGCATCGCGTGCTGGTGCTCGCGCGTGACCTCGCCTACGGACGCCGCGATCGCACGCTGGTCGGCGACGTGCTCGACGTCGCCGAGTTCCTCTGCCGGCTCATCGCCGATCCGGTCGATCGGACCAACGAGTTCCGGAGCTTCCTGATCGACTTGAGCGGCGTCGACGCGCGCTTCTCCGAGGCGCTCTCGCGCTTCGATCGCGCGCTCGCGGCCTGACCTCTGCCGGCGACTACCGCCGCTCGAACAGCACGCGGCGGGCCTCGTCGTCGAGCACGGGCGCGGCGAGCTCCTGGCCGACCGCCATGCCGCGCTGCACCGCCGGGCGCGCGCCGACCGCCTCGCGCCAGCGCGCGACGTTCGCGTAGTGACCGAGGTCGAGCCCGAGCCGGTCGCCCGCGACGACCCACGGATAGCAGGCGATGTCCGCGATCGAGTAGTCGCCACCGACGAACGGCGCCTCCGCGAGGCGACCGTCGAGCACGCGAAAGAGCCGCTCGACCTCGTGGCCGTAGCGCTCCTCGCCGTACTCGCTCTTGCCCTTCGCGTAGACCCGGAAGTGGCTCGCCTGGCCCATCATCGGGCCGAGGCCGCTCATCTGCCACATGAGCCACTGCGTCACCCGCGTGCGCGTGCGCGCGTCGGCCGGCCAGAGGTGGCCGGTCTTCTCGGCGAGATAGAGCAGGATGGCGCCGGATTCGAAGATCGAGATCGGCGCGCCGCCGTCGACGGGATCGTGGTCGACGATCGCCGGGATGCGGTTGTTCGGCGAGACGGCGAGGAACGAGGGCTCAAACTGCTCGCCGCGCCCGATGTTCACGGGAAGGACGCGGTAGGGGACCGCTGCCTCTTCGAGGTAGATCGAGAGCTTCTTGCCGTTCGGCGTGGGCCAAAAATAGAGATCGATGGGCGCCATCGCGCCTTCGATGCGCCCCGCGGCGCCAGGGTGCGCGTCGCGCGCGGGGAGCCCCGCGGCCACGCGCTACTTGAACGGATTTTCGATGTCGCCACCGCCCGACTTGTGCGCGCCCCCGCCGACGGCGCCGCCGCTGACCGGGACGTGCACCATCGGCGCGACGACCTTCGCCGGCGACAGGTCGTCGAGCTTCAGCGACTTGTCGACGAAGCCGGTGGCCTTGAGCGTGAGCGACTTGGTCGACCCCTCATCGAGCTCCACGTTCACCGGCGCCTCGCCGAGCAGCTTGTCGCCGTCGTAGATCTGCGACTTGGTCGGCCCGCTCACGTCGACGAGCACCAGGCGCGTCTTCTTGACCGGCGCGGCGGAGGCGCTGGTGGTCGCCGGCCCTATCGTCGTCGCGGCGGCGGGCTGCTTGGTCGGCGCAGGCGCGGGCTGCGTGGGCTGCGCGGCGTTGGCGGGCTGCTGGCCCCCTTGCTTGCCGCCGCCGAGCGCCACGGCCGCGACCACGCCTGCTGCGACGATCAGCCCGCCGATCGCGGCGACGAGCGGCACCTTCGAGCGCCTCTTCGAGCCGGGCTCGCCCGGGATGGGCTGCGGCATCGCGGCCGCGATCGCGCTCTGGGCCAGCGACTGGTAGCCGGCCGACAGCGCCATCATCTCCTGGGCGGCCTTCGGCACCTCGCCGCGCATCAGGCGATCGAGGTCCTCCTCGAGCTCCGCCATCGTCTGGAAGCGCTCCTCCGGCTTCTTGCGGAGGCAGCGCATGATGATGACCTCGAGCCCCGGCGACAGATCGGGCGGGCACTCGGGCAGCGCGCGCGGCGCGACCGGCGCCTTGTACATGTGCTGGGTGAGAATCCCCATGAAGTTGTCGGCGTCGAACGGCACGCGCCCGACCGCGCCTTCGTAGAGGATCACGCCGAGCGCGTAGATGTCTGTGCGGTGATCGACCGGCGAGCCCGAGGCCTGCTCCGGGCTCATGTAGTGCGGCGTGCCGAAGATCGACCCCGCCTTGGTGAGCTTGCTCGCCCCTTGCCCGACCTTCGCGATGCCGAAGTCGAGAATCTTGGCGAAATCGGTCTCGCCGCCGCTGCGCTTGCACAGGTAGATGTTGTCGGGCTTGAGGTCGCGGTGGACGATCCCCGCCTCGTGCGCCGCGCCGAGCCCCTGGGCGAGCTGCTTGGCGATCTTCGCGAGGCGCATCGTGGGCACGCGCTTGAGCTCCTCGAAGAGCTTCGTGAGCGGCTTGCCGTCGAGGTGCTCCATCACGAAGTACGTCGAGCCGTCGGGCAGCTCGGCGAAGTCGGTGATGTCGATGATGTGCTCGTTGCCGATGGAGCTCGCGGCCTGCGCTTCGACCTTGAAGCGCTCGACGACCTCTGGGTCCTTGGTGGCGTCGCCGGTGAGGACCTTGATGGCGAACTTCTTGCCGATCGCCTTGTGGCGGGCGCCGTAGACGATGCCCATGCCCCCCTCGCCGAGGACGCGCTGGATCTCGTACTTGCCGCCGAACACCTGGCCGATGCGCGGATCGTCTGGCTCGCCCACTTGGGGGTCGAGGGTCGACGTCGCCCTATCGAGCGAGGGGGCCGGGAAGTCCCCGGAAGCACCCAGACTGCGCTGGGACATCGTCGGGTCGTCCTTGCCGGCTTGGGGGCCGGCTTGGGGGCCGCCTTTGGGAGAGCTGGGGACTTCGGCCATGGTTCGATCCTAGGGTTCCCTACGGGATGGGCGGTTCGCGGTCTCGGATAGGATCTCAGTGACGGGGGCGCGCCGGTTGAAAATAATGCGGAGCGCCCTGACTCGGTTGTTCGCAGTCGGCCGCGTGACCGGCCCGAAACTCGCGGGATTCGCCCAGCGTGGCACGCTCGAGGGGGCCACGCTTGCGACTTTCGCGCCGCCGTCACGGCCGGGTTCGTCTCGAGGTTTCGCGCGCGCCCCCGAACGGCTATGACCCTCGGTACCCTCGGGTCAGACACGGGAACGCGCTGTGGGAGCCCGTGGTTGTCCGAGGCGGAGGCGGTGCAAAACGCCCCGTCCGCGAACCACGAGCGCGGCGATTCGAGCCACGCTCCGAGAGCCAACTCATGGGTTACGCCTGGACGCTCGGCATCCGCTATCTGCGCTCGAAGAAGCGCGCCTCGATCTCGGTGGGGACGCTCTTCGCGATCCTGGGCGTCGCGCTCGGCGTCGCCGCGCTCGCGACCGTGATGAGCGTCACAGGGGGCTTTCAGAAGCAGTTTCGAGACAAGGTGCTCGGCGTCAACGCGCACGTCCTCGTACTCAAGCGGCACACCCCCGACTTCTCCGAGTACCGCGAGGTGATGGACGCCTGCGCGAAGGTGCCGGGCGTCGTCGGCGTCGCGCCGTTCGTGATCAACCCGATGCTCGTGACGGCGGGCGACCGGACGGCCACCGGCGTGCTCATGAAGGGGATCGACCCCGATCGCATGCCGTCGGTCCTCGATCTGCCGCACCAGATCAAAGAAGGATCGCTCGCGGGGCTGCGTCGTCCGGGGGCCACGCCGCCCGAGCGACCGGGGTTCAGGCCGAGCGCGCCGGCGCCGTCGGGCTCCGCGGCCCCGGCGCCGACCACGGCCGCCGAGGGGGCCGTCCCGCACGACCCCTTGATGAGGG
>JAJXTK010000298.1 GCA_021783935.1 Myxococcales bacterium
ATCGCGCGGAAGGCCGAGTCCTTCTCCTCCTGATCGGTGATCGACGGCTCGATCTGGAAGGTGAAGCGCTTGAGCAGCACGCCGGCGGCCTCGGACGAGGCGATGCGCGCGAGGGCCTCGATGGCCTCTTGGCGGTCGTAGTTCTGCGCCCGCTTCGAGATGGCGTCGGCCCAGCGGGCGACCTCCTTGTCCATCGGCTTGGGCCGCTCGCTCAGACCCGACCTGCCGGCGGTGCTCTTCCCCTTGGCCTTGAAGATGTCGAAAAGCCCCATCTCTACGTCGCCTCGTGCGCGCCCGGACGGCGCTTGCTGGAGCGGGCGCTCCGCTCGGCCGCCAACATACGTCTGCCCACGGCGTAAGCACACCCTTGGCCAGCGCCGAACGACCAGACCGTAGCACTTGGAGCCGAAAGAACGGCGAAAGGCGCGGCGCCTCTCGGCCACCGCGCCCTTCTTCGACGGCTCGCGGCGGCGGAGGCCGCCCCGCGACTCAGCCCAGCGGAATGGCGAGCAGCACGACCTGTCGCTCGCGGCGCTGGACGGCGTAGCGAACCGGCTTGCCGAGCTTCGCGGAGGCGTCGCGCTCCATGCCGCGGATGCGGTTGACGAAGACGTCTTCGGTGATGCCGTCGACCCCCTCGCCGTTCGCGCGCTTGGCGTCGATGTATTCGCGGTAGATGCGCGCGTAGTACTGCGCCTCGGGCTCGGCCGCGAGCACGGCGACCTGGGTCGCGTCGGTGGCGCGCTCTTCCACGCCGAGCGCCTCCTGGAAGTGATCTTGCGCCGGAGGCGCGGAGGGGCGCCCCTCGTCGTCGGTGTTGTCTTCCTCGACGCCGAGGACCTGGTTGAGCAGCTGGTTGATGCGGAAGGCGAGGCCGCCGAGCTCCGCGTGCTCGGTCTGGACGCGCTGGTTGGTGTTGCCGTTGATCACCTGGAGCAGCGTCTCCTCCATGCGGGCGACGGGCTCGGTGACGTAGCTGCCGAGGATCCAGCCCGCGATGACGACGAAGAGCAGCCCGAGCCCCATGGCGGGGAGGATCGGCCACACGACCGCGTTCGGATCGCTGACGAGGTCGGCCTTGCGCGCGAGCACGAGCACCGCGTGCTTGCCGTCGCCGAGGCTGGCGAGCGGCACCGCAGAGATCGCAATGCCGTTGTTGATGATCGTGTCCTTGCCGTTCGCGATGGCGCGCACGACGACGTCCTTCTGCGACCCCGCGAGGTCGTCCGCGAGCGTCGGCGCGAAATCGGCGTTGGCCTTGGCGACGGTGCTGGGCGCGTCGCCCGTGACGACCGACAGGAAGGTCGCCCCCTCGCCGATCTCGGCCATGCGCTGATCGGTGAGGTTCCACCCGACGCCGAGCGCGCCGATGACCTTGCCGCCGCCGGCGTCGTGGATCGGCGCGTAGCTCACGAGGTAGCGTTGCCCGAACCTCGTCGAGAGCCACGCGTCAGAGCCGCTGTGGCCGTTGGCGAGCGCGACCTTGAGCGCGGGGTACTCCGCGGCGAGCGCGTCGCCGTGGTAGGTCTGCGCCTGCGCGCTGCGCCCCGCGGCGTTGCCCTCGGCGTCGACGAAGAACGCGATGTCGGGCTGGGACATCGCCTGGCCGGCGCTCGCGCGAACGGACTCGAGCGTCTCGCTGGCGGCTTGCCGCTTGTCGGAGTCGGTCGACTCGCCGTGCGCGAGGGCGTTGCGGATCGCCTCGGTGAGCACCTGCTCGCCGAGCCAACGCTCGGCGCGAAGCAGCGGCAGCTGGAACCCGCCGGCCGCGTTGTAGACACCGCGCTCGAGGCTCGCGCGCAGCACGGCAGGATCCTGCGTGCTCGCGAGACGCGCGCGCACCGCATAGAACGAGATCAGGCTGACGAGCAGCACGACGACGGCATGGGGGAGGATGATCTTCAGGCGCATGGCGGTCTGCTCCCTCCAGATCGCGGTAGGCCGATCCGGTCACGCGGCACCCGCCGCCAAACGGCCGCGTTGGGCACCCCGGGGGTCGATTGCCGGGGTATCTTCGCTCGGCCGTTCGTCCGGAAGCGAGATCTTTCGAAGGGGCCAGGCAGCGGCCTGAGGCGGGAACTGGCGTCCGCGAGGGGCGCCCGACGGGATCTCGCGCCCGCGGATGACAGCCGCACGCCGACGCGGCATCGTCCTGACGCGATGTCGTCGTCGGAGATCCTGCTGGTCGACGATGCGCTGTTCGAGACCCACGCGTCGCGCTCGAACCACCCCGAGCGGCCCGCGAGGCTCGACGCAGCGCGCGTCGGCGTCGCCCGCGCGGGGGTGCGCGTTCGCCCGTTGCCGGCGCGCGACGCGACGCGTCTGGAGCTCGAGGCCGCGCACCTGCCGGGCTACCTCGACTCGCTCGAGCGGCTGCGGGGCGAGAGCGCGATGCTCGACCCGGACACGTACGTGGTCCCGCGTTCGGTCGAGGCGGCGGTGCGCGCGGCCGGCGGGGTGGCCGAGCTCGCGACGGCGCTGGTGCGGCGCGAGGCGAAGCGCGGCATGGCCTTGGTCCGACCACCCGGGCACCACGCCGAGCCCGATCGGGCGATGGGCTTCTGCTTGCTCAACAACATCGCCGTCGGCGCGCGGGCCGCGCTGGCCGCGGGCGCCAAGCGCGTCGCGATCGTCGACTTCGACGTCCACCACGGCAACGGAACGCAGAGCATCTTCTACGGCGACGCGGAGGTGCTTTTTGTCTCGCTGCACCAGTGGCCGTTCTATCCATGGACGGGCGCGGTGACCGAGACCGGCCGTGGCGCAGGGGTCGGCTTCACGGTCAACGTGCCGCTCGGTGCGGGCGCGGACGACGTCGTCTACCGTGAGGCGATGCGCCGGATCGTGCGGCCGGCGGTCCGCGATTTCCGCCCTGAGATTGTTCTGATGTCGGCGGGCTTCGACGCGTTCGTCAACGACCCCCTCGCGTCGATGATGGTCACCGACGCGGGCTTCGGCGGCATCGTCGGCGGGCTCGTCGAGGAGGCCGAGCACGCGGGAGCGCCGATCGCGCTCGTGCTCGAGGGGGGCTACGACCTACGTGGGCTCGAGGCGTGCGTCGCGGCGTCCGCGCGCGCGCTCATCGACGGGGCGATCGCGGGGCCCGTGCTCGCGAAGATCGATCCGGCGCACCGCGCGGAGCTCCAGACCGCGGCGAGCAGCGCCGCGCGCACCTGGCGCAGCGTCGGATGAGCCCGAAGCGCACCCTCGTGCCCGCGGCGGCGCCGCACGAGCCGGCGCCTGCGGCGAAGGCCGTCGCGCGCGCGAAGGGGCCGACGCGACCGACGATCCGGGTGCGCGTCCAGGACGCCGCGCTCCGCGCGCAGATCGTGGCGGCCGGGCAGCGCATCGGCGTCGACGTCGTGGTGAGCTCCGAGGGCACGCCGCTGTCGATCCCCGATGCGACGACGATCGCGCACGCGCTGCGGGTCGAAGCGCTCGTCGGCGAGGAGATCGGGGCGCTCCGCCTGGCGCCGGGGGCGTCGGCGCGCGCGTTCCGCTGGCTATCCACGTGGATCGACTCGCGCGCCGGAGCCGCGTCGCCGCTGCTCACCGAAGAGGACGACGGACGCGTCTCGCTGCGGCTGCGGGGCGCGCGCGTCGACCTCGGCGAGCCGCCCGAGGCCGACGCCGCGATCCGCGAGGCAACGGGCAGGCTCACGCCCCCGTCGTCGCTCGAGGCCGTCGAGCTGCCCGCCGAGGCCGAGGCGCGCGCGCGCGCGATCGCCTTCGGGCCGAGCCGGACCCTGAGCGAGCCTTCGTCGCGGCGCGTGCTCGAAGCCTTCGGCATCGCGGGCGGGAGCTGGCGCGTCGCCGAGAACGCCGCGCGCGCCGCGGCACACGCGCGCAGCCTCGGCTACCCAGTCGACGTGCGCGTCGCGAGCCCGGACGTCTCGCCGATCGACGAGCCGTCGATCGCGGCGAGCGGGCTCCGATCGCCGGGCGAGGTCCGCGAGGCCTTCCGCGCGCTCGCCCGCGAGGTACGCCGCGTGGCCCCCGAGGCCCGCGTGCTCGGCGTGATGATTTCGCGGCACTACCCGACGCTCCCGCGGCTGTCGCTCGCGCTGGTGCGCGAAGGAGCGGGCCTACGCCTGCGCGTCGGGCTCGAAGATCCGATCGGCCGCAAGCTCGTCGCGCCGCTGACGGTCGCCGCGCCGCTCGAGCTCGAGGCGGCGGCCGAGGCGCTCGCGCGCTTCGACGGTCGCGAAGTCCTCCCCTCCCCGACGACCGCGGGGCACCGCGCGCTCCTCGACTTGATCGTGCGCCTCGGCCGCGCCGGCGTCGTGCTCGCCGACACGCTGCAGCGCGCGGAGCTCACGCCCGTCGTGCCCGACGCCGCGAACGAGTCGTGGCTCGTCGTCGGCGCGCGCGTCGCGGTGCGCGGCATCGACGCGAGCTGAGCCCTGGAGCTCAGAGCCCGTCGAGCGACTTGAGGAGGAACTGCGCGAGCAGCTCCTCGTCGTTGCCGGCGGTGGTAATGGTGGGCGGGCTCGCCGCCTCGGCGCGCGCCTCGAAGGCGCCAATCGGCTCGCCGACGAAGCCCGGGACGACGTCGAAGGCGTCGTCGCCGACGACCACCGACGTCTCGAGCAGCTCCGCGGAGAGCGGCTCGAGCTGCGCCCGCGTCTTGACCTTGCCGAGGAGCTTGTGCACGTCGCCGCCGCCGGCGACGTCGGCCACGACGCGCACCGCCTCGGCGATCTTGTAGCGGCGCCCCTCGTCCTTGAGCAGCAGCTCGTCGCCCGAGAGCTCGACGCGCTCGTCGGCGATCCACGTGTCGAGGAGGGCTTGGGGGAAGAAGACGCGGTTAGGTTGCATCGGGGCTGCGGGCGAGCGCGCTACAGCCTATCGCGAACGGCGGCCCGGGGCGACGGCCTCGCGGGCGCGAAGGCACGCACGCCCGTGGTCGAATCCACGACGCGCGCGATGTCGGTGTCGAAAGCCCGCGACAGCAGCTCGGGCGTCATGACCGCGTCGACCCCTCCGACGGCGGCGAGCCGGCCGCCGTGCAGCAGCGCCACGCGCTCGGCCAGGCGCGCGGCGAGCGCGAGATCGTGAAGGATTGCCACGACCGCGACGCCACGCGCGGCCTCCTCGGCCAGGATCTCGAACAGCTCCAGCGTGCGCCGGAGGTCGAGCGAGGCGGTCGGCTCGTCGAGCAGGAGCACCGGCGTGCGCTGCGCCAGCGCCTGCGCGACCAGCACGCGCTTGCGCTCGCCGCCCGAGAGCCGATCGAAGCGGCGGTCGGCCATCGCCACGAGGCCGCAGCGCGCCAGCGCCATCGCGACGATCGACGCGTCGTCGGCGGAGGCGCGCATCCAGCGCCCCTGGTAGGGCGCGCGCCCCATCGCGACGACCTCGCGCACGGAGAAGCCGTGCGGCGCCGGCGTGTCCTGCGGGACGACGGCGACGGCGCGCGCCACCTCGCCCCGGTCGAGCGTCGCGATCGAGCGCCCACCGAGGCGCACCTCGCCCGACGAAGCGGCGAGCGTCCCCGCCAGCGCGCGCAGGAGCGTCGTCTTGCCGGCGCCGTTGGGGCCGAGCAGCACGAGGATCTCGCCTGCTCGAACCTCGAGGTCGACGTCCGCCAGGACGTGGCTTGCGCCGTAGCCGACGGCGACGCCGGCGGCCGCGAGGTGCACGTCGGTCACGTCGTCGCCGGCGAGACTTCGACGATCGCCGCGAGGTGCACGCTCGCCCGCGTCGGCGCCTCGGCCATCAGGTCGAGCGGCCGGCCCGCGTGGCGCTCGAAGGTGCGCAGCGAAGAGGAGATCGCGAACGGCATCCGCTGCCCCGCGCGTCGGTGCGCGGGCTGCCGCTCTGCCTCGACCGAGCTACGCGGGGGCTCTGCGTCGAGCAGCGCGCGGCACAGCGGGCCGTCGGCGACCAGCACGCGATCGCGCGCGTGGCTCGCGGGGTAGCCGTCGTGCACGATCAGCACCGGCGCCTCCGCGTCTTCGGCGGCGCGACGCGCGACGAGCACGAGATCCGCTGCGTCCGCGACCGAGGCGGCGCTCACGACGGCGGCCGCACGAAGCCCCTTGGTCGCCGCGGCCTCGCACGCGGCGAGCGCGCCGCGCGCGTCGTCGAGCCGCCCTGACTCCGCCGCACCGCGCCCGATCGTCGGCTCGTTCCGCATGCGCTCCTCTGCCCTCGGTGAATCCGCCGCTGCCGCCGCGCGCCCTCGCGCCTTGCGATCTCGCGACCGTCGCCGAACGGGACGCTATCCGGGGGCCCGCTAGGGCGTCAAACGTCGCACGCGGCGCGGCGCGCGCGCGTGCGCCCGCGCGAACGCCGTGGCAACGACCTCCCCATGCCGTCATCGACGCAATCGGAGCCGCGGGCCTTCACGCTCAAGAGCCACTTCGAGCCGCGCGGCGATCAGCCGGCCGCGATCGAGGCGCTGCTTCGCGGCGTCGAGAGGGGCGATCCGCACCAAGTGCTGGTGGGCATCACCGGCAGCGGCAAGACGTTCACCGTCGCCAACGTGATCGCGAAGGTCGGCGTGCCGACGCTGATCATCGCGCCGAACAAGACGCTCGCCGCGCAGCTCTACGCCGAGATGCGCGAGCTCTTCCCCGACGACGCGGTCGAGTACTTCGTCAGCTACTTCGACTACTACCAGCCCGAGGCGTACGTCCCGTCGAGCGACACGTACATCGAGAAGGACTCGATCGTGAACGACGCGATCGACCGCATGCGCCACGCGGCGACGCGCTCGCTGCTCTCGCGGCGCGACGTGATCATCGTCGCCTCGGTGAGCTGCATCTACGGCATCGGCTCCTCCGAGGCCTACTACGGGATGAAGATCGACCTGAAGGTGGGCGAGGAGTTCCGGCGCGACGAGCTCTTGCGACAGCTGGTCGAGGTGCAGTACCAGCGCAACGACGTCGACTTCCACCGCGGCACCTTCCGCGTGCGAGGCGACGTGGTCGAGGTGTTCCCCGCCGACGAGGAGCAGACCGCGATCCGCATCGAGCTGTTCGGCGACGAGATCGAGTCGATCAAGGAGGTCGACCCGCTGCGCGGCGTGGTCAAGGCGACGCGCGACCACTACGCGATCTACCCGGGCTCGCACTACGTCACCCCCGAGGCATGGCGCGCCCGCGCGATGCAGAGCATCCGCGACGAGCTTCGCCATCGGCTCGCCGAGCTCGAGTCGCAGGGCAAGCTCGTCGAGCGTCAGCGGCTCGAGCAGCGCACGCTCTACGACCTCGAGATGCTCGAGCAGGTCGGCTTCTGCACCGGCATCGAGAACTACTCGCGCCACTTCTCGGGGAGAAAGGAGGGGGAGCCGCCGCCGACGCTGCTCGACTACTTCCCCGACGACTTTCTGCTCGTGCTCGACGAGTCGCACCAGACGGTGCCGCAGCTCGGCGCGATGTACCGCGGCGACCACGCGCGCAAGTCGACGCTCGTCGAGTACGGCTTTCGGCTGCCGAGCGCGTGCGACAACAGACCGCTCAAGTTCGAGGAGTTCCAGCGGTACATGCGCCGCACGATCCACGTGTCGGCGACGCCGGGCGAGTGGGAGCTCGCCAAGACCGGCGGCGTGGTGGTCGAGCAGCTGATTCGCCCGACCGGGCTGCTCGATCCGCTCGTGCACGTGCGGCCCGTGCAGGGGCAGGTCGACGACCTGCTCGCCGAGATCCGCGGGCGCGTCGCGCGGGGCGACCGGGTGCTCGTCACGACCCTCACCAAGCGCATGGCGGAGGACCTCACCGAGTACTACCGCGAGCTCGGCGTGAAGGTCCGCTACCTGCACTCGGACATCGACACGCTCGAGCGCGTCGAGATCCTGCGCGATCTGC
>JAJXTK010000299.1 GCA_021783935.1 Myxococcales bacterium
AGCTCGCGGCGCGCCATCGCGAGCGCGAGCCCCGGCGCGCCGAAGCCGCTGCCGACGTCGACGACCCCGCCGCCGTCGCGCGCGACGCGCCCCGCGAGCTGCGCGGCGTCGAGCACGCCGAGCTCCGCGAGGTCGGCGTCGGTCCTCGCGGCCGTCAGATCGATCTTGCGATTCCACGTGCGCACGAGATCGAGCCAGGCGATCAAGCGCTGCAGCGCCTCGCCGTGATCGACGGAGTTCGCGAAGGCCGCGATCTCCTCGACGCCGTCCATCTCGTCGACGACGGCCGTCGGGAGCGGCCACGGCAAGACGGACTCGACCTCGTCGCGCAGCGCCACCGATCACTCCTCGGCCATGAACGGGTATCCGACGCGCGTCGGCGGCACGAAGGTCTCTTTGACGGCGCGCGGCGAGGCCCAGCGCAGCAGGTTGTAGGCGCTGCCGGCCTTGTCGTTGGTCCCCGACGCGCGCGCGCCGCCGAAGGGCTGCTGGCCGACCACGGCGCCGGTGGGCTTGTCGTTGACGTACAGGTTGCCCGCGGCCTGCCTCAGCGCCCGCGCCGCCCGGGCGACGGCCTCGCGATCGGTCGCGAAGATCGCGCCGGTGAGGCCATAGGAGCTCGTCTCGTCGACGAGGCGCAGCGTCGCGTCGAGCCAGCCGGGCTTCGCGTCGTCGTACACGTACACCGAGAGCAGCGGGCCGAAGAGCTCCTCCTGCATGATCGGGTGCTTCGGGTCGCGCACCTCGACGAGCGTCGGCCCGGCGAACCAGCCGAGCTCGCGCGACCAGCCGGGGTCCGCGATCACCTCGCAGTCGGCGTCGCGCTCGGCGCGCGCGTGCCACGACTCGAGCCGCGCGAAGGCGCGCTCATTGATGACCGCGCCCATGAAGTTGCGGAAGTCCTCGACGTCGCCCATCGCGATGGCGCGGAGCTCCTCGACCATGCGCGCTCTGACGCGAGGCCACAGCGAGCGCGGCACGTAGGCGCGCGAGGCCGCCGAGCACTTCTGCCCCTGGAACTCGTACGCGCCGCGCACGAGCGCGACCACGAGCGCGTCGACCTCGGCCGACGGGTGCACGAAGACGAAGTCCTTGCCCCCCGTCTCGCCGACCACGCGAGGGTAGGCCCTGTAGCTGGCGATGCGCTCGCCGACCCGCCGCCAGATGCTCTGGAAGACGGCCGTCGAGCCGGTGAAGTGCACCCCCGCGAGGTCGGGGCTCGCGAGGCACGCGTCGGCCACGACGGCGCCCGCGCCGTAGACGACGTTGATCACGCCGTCGGGCAGCCCCGCCGCCTGCAGCAGGCGCATCGTGTGATGGGCCGCGAGCGACTGCGTCTCGGCCGGCTTCCAGACCACGACGTTGCCCATGATCGCGGGCGCGGTCGGCAAGTTGCCCGCGATCGAGGTGAAGTTGAACGGCGTGATCGCGAGCACGAAACCCTCGAGCGGCCGGAGCTCGAGCGCGTTGTAGGCGCCCGCGGGCGAGATCGGCTGCTCGGCGAGGCGCGAGGCGAAGGCGACGTTGAAGCGGAAGAAGTCGACGAGCTCGCAGACCGCGTCGATCTCCGACTGGAACGCCGTCTTGCTCTGACCGAGCATGGTCGCCGCGTTGAGCGTCTGGCGGAACGGGCCCGCGAGCAGATCGGCGGCGCGCTGGAAGATGCGCGCGCGCTCCTCGAAGGGCGTCGCGGCCCACGCGGGCGCGGCCGCCTTGGCCGCGGCGATGGCGCGCTCGACCAGCTTCGCGTCGCCGGCGTGGTAGCGCGCGAGCACCCGCTGGTGGTCGTGCGGCGCGCGCACCTCCTGGAGCTCCCCCTCGGCGATCGCCCGGCCGCCGATCACGTGCGCGATCTCGAGGCGCTCGCCGCGCATCGTGCGCAGCGCCCCCTTGAGCGCGGCGCGCTCGGGGCTGCCCGGGGCATACGACAGGACGGGCTCGTTCGTGGGCATGGGGAGCGGATGCGGGATGTCGAGCATGGTGCGGATCCAGTACGTCGGCGGTGCGGGGGATTGAACAGGCAGACGCGCGGCAGGGCGCCCCGACGGTCCTCGACGGCGCACCGCAGCGACGCGCCGTCGACGACGCGTCACGCCGCTCGCCGCCTCGCGCGACTTCGCGGTCGGCGCTCGTCGCTCAGCCGAGGTGCTGGCGCGCGATGTCGGCCCATGTGCCGGTCGGTTCGAGCTCGAGGTACGTCCGCCACAACGGCCGCGCGTTGCGGCGATCGCCGAGCTCCTCGTAGGCCATCGCGAGGTTGAAGTACGCGTCGGCAAAGCGCGGATCGGCCTCGATCGCGCCCTGGAAATAGCGGATGGCCACCTCGAGCTCGTGGCGCTCGAGCATCAGGTAGCCGAGGTTGTACTTCGCCTCCGGCTGCCCGTCGTCGATCGCGAGCGCCTTGAGATAGAGCGCCTCCGCGGAGGTCTCGTCCCCCTTGCGGAAGAGGATGTTGCCGAGGTTGGTGTAGGCGATGGCGAGCTGGGGATCGAGCTCCACCGCCTGGCGATAGAGGCGCGCCGCCTCGTCCAGGGTCTTCGGATCCTCGTCGAGCTCGCTCGCGCGACGATAGATCTCGAAGGCCGCCCGCGCGCGATGCTGCTTCACGGCGGGGCGCAGCACCCGCACGACGTCCTCGCTCAGCGCGCGAACGTCGAAGTCGAGCACCATCTGCCCCGTCTTCGCCTCGAAGGCCCCCTCGGCCGAGCGCACCACCACCTTGCGCCCATCGCCCGCGATCTTGAGCTCGATCAGCGGCTTCTTCACGCGCGGCAGCTGCGTTCGGAGCGCTTGGATCGAGCGCACGACCTCTCCGAGCTTGACCCCCTGCGCGAGGAGCCCCAGCGCGGCGCGCAGGGCGATCAGATCTTGGAAGGTGTACGCGCGACGGCTCGCGCGCTTGCCGCTCGGCACGACGACGCCGTGGCGCTCGAGCGAGCGAAGGCGCGCGTTCGTGGCCCCGAGGAGCTTCTGCACCTCGAGGCGCGTGTAGACGTCGCGGGTCGGCTCCAGCGGTTTCTCCTCCGCCGGCTTCGCCGCGCTCTGCTGCGGCGCCGGGCGCGGCGCCGGGGCGGAGGCTTCATGCGCGCGCCGTCGACCGCCGCGCCCCCGGCGCCGGCCGAACTGCACGTGGATGATCTTGCCGTCGCCGTTCGTGCCGCTGGAAGAGGACCCCATCGCGCGGTGACGGCGACCGTAGCCCGGCTCCCCACGCGACGGGAAGCCCCCGCCTCGCCCGACGCGATCTCCGGCGGCGCGTCGGGCGGGCGCGTCCCTACACCCCCCGGGGTGTGGGCGCTCGCCGAACCCTTTTCCATTTGGCGTGCGGATCCGCTACTTCTCGGGCGTGATGCACGTGAAGCACCAGCCTCGATCGACGCCCTCGCCCCTCACGACGATCCGCTCCGCGAGGCGCAGCAGGGCTTGGCTCGCCGTCGCGCTCTCGACGGCGCTCGCAGCCCCCGTCTTCGCCCCGATCCGCACGGCGTCGGCCGGCCAGACCGGCGAGGCCGGCACGGTGGACATCGAGGTCCTGAAGTTCGCCTCCACCGACGCGGTCGAGGAGGCGAGCGCGCTGACCGACGCGTTCCGCCACGCGCTCATAGGGACGCCTGGGCTCGCCGACAGCGGCAAGTCCGACGCCCTCGAGACCGAGGCGCTCACGGTCGGCTGCGACGATCCGATGGACGACAAATGCGCGCCCAAGATCGCGGCCGACATCAAGGTCGATCGCTTCCTCTTCGGCACCGTGAAGAAGTCGAAGACGACTCCGGTCAAGCTCACGGCCACGGTCAAGTACTACGCGCAGGGGGCCGTCAGGACGGTCGTCAAGACCTACGACGCGGGCCCCATCGCCAAGGACGGCGCGTCGCCGGAGCTCAAGAAGATCGCCTCCGAGATCCTGCTCCAGCTCACCGGCGGGCCGATGAAGGCCAAGGTCGACGTCACGCTCACGGGCCCCGGTTCGGGCGAGAGCGGCGATCTGTACGAGGGCGGGCAGCGCATCGGGCGCGTCGAGGCGGGCAAGGGGAGCATCGATCTCGCGATCGGCACGCACGCAGTGGAGCTGCGCATCCCCGGCTACGCGACCGCGACGAGCACGGTCGAGGTGACGCCGGCCGGCGCGAGCCTCTCGCTCAACCCCATCCGGCTCGCCGGCGGCAGGCCCGACTGGCAGCTCTACGGCGGCATCGGCGCGATCGGCGTCGGCGTCGCCTTCGTCGTCGTCGGCATCGCGACCTCCGCGAGCCTGCGCAACCAGCAAAACGACGCGCAGTTCACCGACTATCGCAAGCGCTTCCCCTCCTCGGTCAAGGACGTCTGCTCCGAGGCGAAGAGCGGTCTGGAGCAGCCCGGGTCGACGGCGGTCCCCTCCGGCGGGCAGCCGCTCTCCGGCTACGTGAGCAATCTCTGCGGCAGCATCTCGACCAAGGAGACGCTGCAGTACGTCTGGTACGGCCTCGGCGCCATCGCCATCGGCGGCGGCACCTACCTCGTGGCGACCGACAAGAAGCAGGAAGATCAGCCGAAGACGGCGAAGGAGCCGGCGGTTCGCGTTCAGGTCGCCCCGTCGTTCGGTCCGGGCTACGGCTCGCTCACGCTCACCGGCTCGTTCTAGCCGCCCCGAGCCGCTCGCGAAGTGCGGAGGAATCGTGCGCGTCGTCGCGGGACGCTTGCGGAGCCGCGCGATCGACGCGCCGAAGGGGGGCGCGACGCGCCCGACGAGCGATCGCGTGCGCGAGTCGCTCTTCGCGGTGCTCGGAGACGTGACGGGGGCGCGGGTGCTCGATCTTTACGCCGGCAGCGGCGCGCTGGCCATCGAGGCGCTTTCGCGGGGCGCGGCGCGCGCGGTGCTCGTCGAGGTCGCGCGCCCTGCCCTCGCGGCGATCGGCAAGAACCTCGCGGCGCTCGGCCTCGTCGAGGTCGCACGCGTCGTGCAGCGGCGCGTGGGTCAAGCGGCGTCGGCGGTGATGGCCGAAGCGCCCTTCGATCTGGTGCTGATCGACCCTCCCTATGCCGACCTCCCGAGCGGTGCCCTCGCGCGCGAGCTCGCGACGCTGCTGGCCGAGCCGGGGCTGCTCGCGTCCGACGCGCGGGTCGTCGTCGAGCACGCGGCCCGCGACGCCGCGCCCGCGCTGGCGGGCCTCGCGCTCGTCGACGAGCGTCGCTGGGGCGACTCGCGCGTCGCCTTCTATGCGCGCGCCGAGGCGGGCGCGGCGGAGCCCGCGTGACGTCGGCCGCGAGCGACGACGCGATCGTGCTCGAGGGGACGATCGAGCGCGTCACCTACGGCGACGAGGTCACCGGCTTCCACGTCGTGCGCGTTCGGCCCGACGCGCCGCGCGCGCGCCTCGATCTCGCCGGCGCGCGCTTGGTCTCCCCGGACGGCCTGGTGACGGTGGTCGGCAAGATGCCGAACGTCGGCCCCGGCGAGCGCGTGCGCGCCGTCGGCGTACGCGAGGTCGATCCACGCCACGGAGCCCAGCTCCGCGCCTCGATCGTGACGAGCTCGCCGCCGACCGGAGCGGCGGGGCTGCGTCGCTACCTCGCGAGCGGCGCCATCAAGGGGATCGGCGGCAAGACGGCCGAGCGCATCGTCGAGCACTTCGGCGCGGCGACGCTCGAGGTGCTCGATCACGCCCCCGAGCGGCTCGCCGAGGTGCCGCGGCTCGGCGGCGCCCGCGCGCGGAAGATCGCCGCCGAGTGGCGCAACCAGCGCGTCGTGCGCGAGCTGATGCTCGTGCTCGCGAGCCTCGACATCCCGCAGGCGCTCGCGGGGCGCATCCGCGCGCGCTACGGCGACGACGCGATCGAGGTCGTGCGTCGCTCGCCCTACCGCCTGGCGCTCGAGGTCTCGGGCGTCGGCTTCAAGACCGCCGACGTCATCGCGCGCAAGGCGGGCGTCGCGCTCGACGATCCGCAGCGCGTCCAGGCCGGCGTCCTGCACGCCATCGCGACCTTCACCGACGAGGGGCACACCGCCAGCCCGCGCGCACTGCTCGCCGATCGCGCGCACACGCTGCTCGCAGAGGTGCGCGAGGGCCAGGCCGCGCCCGTCGGCCTCGCGGCCGCCGTCGAGGCGGCGATCGACGCGCTGCTCGCCGCGCGCCTGCTCGTCGAGGCGCCCGAGGGGCTCGTGCACGCGCCGCTCGACGCCGAGGAGGCGGCCCTCGCCCAGCGCCTCGTCGCGCTCTTGGCCGACCGCGATCGCGCGCCGCTCGACGGCGTCGACGAGGCCATCGGCGCCTTCGAGGCCGCGGTGTCGATGCGGCTCGCGCCCGCGCAGCGCGACGCCTTGACGCTCGTCGCCGACAACCCCGTCGCCGTCGTGACCGGCGGCCCCGGCGTCGGCAAGACGACCGTCGTTCGCGCGATGCTCGCGCTGCTCGGTCGAGGGCTGCGCGTCGCGCTGGCGGCGCCGACCGGCCGCGCGGCCAAGCGCATGAGCGCGGCGACCGGCAGCGAGGCGACGACGATCCACCGGCTGCTCGCGATCGATCCGCGCACGCGGCGCTTCCGGCACGACGAGGCGACGCCGCTCGACCTCGACGCGGTCATCGTCGACGAGAGCTCGATGGTCGACGTCTTCCTCGCGCACGCGCTGGTTCGCGCGCTGCCGCGCCACGCGCGGCTCGTGCTCGTCGGCGACGTCGATCAGCTCCCCTCGGTCGGCCCCGGCGCGTTCCTGCGCGACGTGATCGCGAGCGGCGTGGTCGCGGCGGCGCGCCTCGTCGACGTCTTTCGCCAGGCAGCGAGCTCGAAGATCGTCGCCGGCGCGCACGCGATCCTCCACGGCGAGCTGCCCGAGCCGTCCGAGCCGTCGCGCGCCAAGGCGCCCGCGGGGGAGCTCTTCGTCATCGAGCGCGGCGAGCCCGACGAGGCGGCGCGCACGATCGTCGAGGTCGTCGAGCGGCGGCTGCCGCGCGCGTTCGGCCTCGATCCGCGGCGCGACGTGCAGGTGCTCGTCCCGATGGTCCGCGGCGCGGTCGGCACGCGGGCGCTCAACCTGGAGCTCCAGGCGCGCCTCAACCCGGACGGCCTCGCCTTCGTGCGCGGCGGCACGAGCTACCGCGTCGGCGATCGGGTGATGCAGACGCGCAACGACTACGAGCGCGAGGTGTTCAACGGCGACGTCGGCGAGGTCGCGAGCGTGCGCGCCGAGGAGGCCGAAGGCCCGGCGGTCGAGGTCCGGCTCGAGGACGGCCGCCTCGTCGCCTACGACGACGACGAGCTCGACGAGCTGGTGCTCGCCTACGCGTGCACCGTCCACAAGTCGCAGGGGAGCGAGTACCCCGCCGTGGTCATCGGCCTCGTCAACCAGCACTACATGATGCTGGCCCGCAAGCTCCTCTACACGGCCGTCACCCGCGGCCGGAAGCTCGTGGTGATCGTCGCGAGCCGCTGGGCGCTGCGCGAGGCGGTGCGCGACGCGCGGGGCGAGGAGCGGCGGACCACGCTCGCCCGGCGGCTTCGCGAAGGGCTGTTTCCCGCGCGCGGAGCGATGCCCTACCCTGGCACGCCATGACCATGGTCCACGGCGGGCGCCTCGTCGCCCACGCGCTCAAGCGGCACGGCGTCTCCCACCTCTTCACGCTCTGCGGGGGCCACATCCAGGCGATCTACGACGGGTGCCTCGACGAAGGCATCCGTGTGGTCGACGTGCGCCACGAGCAGAGCGCCGGGCACGCCGCCGACGGCTACGCCCGCGTGACCGGCAAGCCCGGCGTTTGCGCGGTCACCGCGGGCCCGGGGGTCACCGACGTGGTCACGGCCGTCGCCAACGCGCAGCGCGCCGGCGTGCCGATGGT
>JAJXTK010000300.1 GCA_021783935.1 Myxococcales bacterium
CGGCGTCGTCGACGACGAGCACGTAGTCGCACTTCCAGGTGATGTCGCGCGTGAGGTAGGTGACCTCGAGCTTCTGCTTGGCGACGGTGCTGCCGAGCGTCCAGACCAGCGTGGGCTTGGCGACGAGGTTCGCGGGGAGCTCGGGGAACACCAGGCGCCCGGGCATGCCGTAGGTGATCTCGCCGCCGATCTCGAGCACGGTCCCCCCCTCGGTCGACAGCACCTTCGCCTCGAGCTCCTCGTCCCGGTTGGTCTTCTCGTTCCAGCGGACCACCTTGACCTTCTTGCCGACGTACTTGCTCAGCAACGTCCACGGCGAGAGCAGGTCGTAGCGGTAGTTCTGCTCGAAGATCCGCAGCGACGTCTCGTCGACGAGCGACTTGACGTGCACCGTCTCGGGCTGGATCTGCGCGGCGACGTCGCGAAACTCGAGCGCGTTGAGCCCTTGCGCGAGATCGACTTGGCGGATCTCGCGCACGAGCCCGAAGTTCGAGTTGTAGACGGTGATCGCGACCGACTCGCGCTGCGCGGCGTCGGACTGACGCTGCTGCGCCGGTCCGGAGAAGTTCGCGTTCGCCGCCGACTGCGCCCCCTTGCCGCCGCAGGCGAGGAGGGTCGGAGCGAGCGCCGCCGCAAACGCCGCGAAGAGCGCCGTGCGGAGCCGCCGAAGTCGCGGAGCGATCTTCGGCCAATCGTGGTCGGAGGAGGATGGGTGCATGGGCCTCGCGCAGGATGGTAGAGCCGTTCGCGGCTCCGCGTACTCGCACAGCGTGCGCGACCCCCACGGCCTTACAGCGCTACGAGCCTCGATCCCGGAAAGGGGCACGCGATCTGCGGATGACGACCTCGACGCGCGAGCGCGCCAAACGATCCACCCGCGGCGCCGAGCGCGAGCGATTGTCGGGCGCCCGGCCACACCCAGGCGATCCGCGAACGAGCGCTCCGCCGCCGCCGCCGCCCAAAGACCTCCCTCTCCCCTTCTCCTCTTCTCCCCTTCCTGTTCCTCTCGATCTGCCACCTCGCCGCGCGCCGCCGATCCGTCTACGCCCGGCGGTCGATGCCGCTCGACGACGCCTCGATCGCCCGGGTCCGCCCCTTCTGCTCCGACGTCGAAAAGGACGTCTTCGCGCTCTTCGGGCTCCCCGAGGAGGTCATCGCGGTGCTCTTCGCCTACTACTCGCGGAGCAAGGACGACCTTCGGAGCAACCTCGCGAAGCTGCTCGCGCAAGAGGAGCTCGACGTCTCGCACCTCGAGGCCGCCGCGCGCGCCGGCGGCGGGAGCGTCGCCGAGCAGAAGGCCAGGGCGTTCCACGAGAAGTGGGTCGTCGGCTACGGGCACGCGTCGGTCGCCGAGCACGCGTGCGTGCACCTCGCCGTCGAGCGCGTGTCGATCCTGTGCGCCAAGGCGATCGAGGATCTCCGCCTCGCGTCGTACACCGAGAAATCGACCCGCTACGTGCAGTTCTCGACCGACAGCTTCGTGACCCCTCCAGTGCTCGGCGGCGAGCTGCGCGTGCTCCACGAGCGCACCTCGCGCGAGCTGTTCGAGGCCTACCTCGGGCTCTTCCCGAAGACCGAGGCCGCCCTCGCGACGCGCATCCCGCGCGGCGAGGGGCAGAGCGAAAAGGGGTACGCGAGCGCGATCCACGCGCAGGCGTGCGATCTGCTGCGCGGCCTCCTGCCCGCGGGCACGCGCACCAACCTCGGCATCACCGCGAACGCGCGCTCGCTCGCCATGCTCTTGTGCAAGATGCTCGCCTCGCCGCTCGCCGAGGTGCGCGACGTCGCCGGCGCGATGCACGAGGCCTCGAAGGCGGTCTCGCCGACCCTCGTGAAATACGTCGAGAAGGACGCCCACCGCGCCTCGGTGCGCGACGTGCTCGCGACGAAGCTGCGCGAGGCGATCGCGCCGCCGCCCGCGCCGCGCCCCGATCGCAACCACGTGCGCTTCGTCGCCGGCGACTCGTCGCTCACCGCGCTACGCCAGGTCGCCATCGCGCTCGCCTACGAGCACGCGTCGGGGGTCGACGCGGCGGGGCTCGCGCAGGCGATCGCGGGCGTCGACGAGCCGACGCTCGCCGGCATCGTCGCGGAGGCGCTCTCCCTGCGTGGCCGCTTCGATCAGGCGCCGCGGGCGTTCGAGGCGTCGAAGCTCACCGCGGAGCTCGTCCTCGACTACGGCGCGTTCCGCGATCTCCAGCGTCACCGCATGCTCACCCAGCAGGTGCTGCGGCTCGGCGCCGATCTCGGGGCCGAGGTGCCCGCCGAGCTCGAGGCGCTCGGCGTCGCAGGCGAATTCAAGCGCGCGCTCGACCGCGCGGGCGCCGCCTGGCGCACGATCGCCAAGGAGGCCCCCGACGCCGCGCAGTACGTCGTGCCGCTCGCCTACCGCGTGCGCACGCTGTGGACGCTCGACCTGCGCGAGCTCGTGCACGTCGTCGAGCTGCGCAGCGCGCGGCAGGGGCACCAGAGCTACCGGCGCATGGCGCACGAGCTCATGGCGATCGCCGAGGAGCGCTACCCGTGGCTCGCCGCGCACGTGCGCGTGGACCGCACGCCGGTGCACGCGCTCGCGCGAAGCGAGAAGTAGGGGCCGGCTCACGGCCGGCAGCACGCGGCACGCGCTCGCATGGCACGGCTCACTGCGCCGCGAAGGCAGCGTCACCTTCCTGGCTCGTCTCGACGCCGAGGCTGCGCCGATCGCGCGGGATCGAGCGCCACTCGATCTCGTGGCGCGCGTGCTCGGCGCCGCTCTTCGCGAGGCGATCGACGACGAGGTGCCGCACGTCCTCGGCGAGCCGTTGCACGATCGAGGACCCCGCCCCCTGCAGCGCCAGAATCGGCCCCGACTGCATCGACGCCTCGCCGTCGCAGCGGTGCGCGACGCGGAGCAGCCCTGGCTGCTGCAACACGCCGAGCCGCTGCGCCGCCTCGGTCGCGATCCCGGAGAGCGTGGCGAGGGGGGTCAGCACGCGCTCTCTGGCCGTCATCGCGCCGCCGTGCGCGACGAGCGCCTGCTTGAGCTCGCGCGCGCGAAGCTTCGCCTCCCTGCTCGGAAGGAGCCACTCCGCCGCGCCGAACGTCGGCATCACGGCGCGCGCGTCGCGGCCGAGCCTGTCGCCACGCGCGCGCAGCAGCGCGCTCTTGGCGCCCGCGAGGTGCTCGGCGCCGCGCAGCCACGTGCGCGCGAGCCGGTGCACCGACGGCCCGAGCCGCCGATAGTCCTCCGCGTAGAGCTCGCGCTGCAGGCGCTCGAGCGACTCCGGCGAGAAGTGCGGGTGCTTCAGGTGCAGCGCGAAGCCGTCCCAGCGCCGAAGATCGGGGTTCTTCGCGTACTCGTCGCGGAAGCGCCCCTCGCGGATCACCTGCTCGAAGAAGGGCGTCCCCGGGAAGGCGAAGTAGATCAGGATCTGCGCGAGCGCCGGCTCGAGCTTCATCAGCTCGTCGAACTCGGCGCGGATCGTCGCCTCGTCCTGGTAGGGGAAGCCGATGATCATCGAGCTGAGCACCGCGGTGCCGTGCCGGCGCAGGTCGTCGTAGAGCTCGGCGATCGGGCGACCGTCGAGCTTCGCGAAGCCGGCGCGCTTGCCCTCGAACGCGGTCCAGATCAGATCGAAGCCCATCTCGGCGATCTCGGACGCGGTGAACTGCGAGAGCCCCTTGACGCTGCCGAAGCCGAAGATCGAGAGCGGCTTGCCGCCGCGGCGCACCGCCTCGAGGAACTCGTGCGCGCGCCGCTTCTGGAGGAAGAAGTCCTCGTCGATCAGCGCGAACGAGCTCATGGAGTAGCCGTCGCGCTCGGCGCGGCGCTTGGTCTCCATCATCGCGTCGTAGACGTCGGAGCCGCTGCCGCGCAGCGGGACGTAGCGCCGCTTGAAGAAGTGCGACGTGCAGCAGAAGTCGCAGCCGTTCGCGCACCCGAGCCCCGCGGTCACGTGGCCGACGACCGTGTCCTGCTGGTGCCCGAGCACCGCGTTCGACGGCACGGGCGAGTGCGCCGCGCGAATCGGCAGATCGAGCTGCTCGCCGAGCAGCCGCCGCATGAAGCGCACCCCCTCCTCGCGGCAGACGTAGTCGGCGAGCGGGGTGAGCATCTCGTCGGGCAGGATCGTGCCGTAGCCGCCGAAGACGATCTTGGCCTCGGGCGCCACGCGCCGGATCATCGCGACCATCGCGCGCACCTTGTGGAAGGTCGCGATGACGAAGTTGATCCCGACGTGCGTGTAGTTGCCTGCGCGAAGCTCGCGCTCGAGCTCCTCCATCGACGGGTAGTGCAGGACCACCGTCGGCGAGTCGAGGTTCTCGGCGATCAGATCGAGCCCCCAGACGCGAATCACCTGCCGCAGGCTGAAGGCGCCCTGCGCGCGGGTCACCTGCGCGTGGAACAGCTCTGCGCCGACGGAGTCCCCTTCTCCGGGACCGCCAAAGGGACGAACGACGCTGGTGAGGAGCACGCGGGCCATCGAACAACCTCCGATGGCCCGCATGCTCGGCCAGCAGAGTCACGCGCCGCTGCGCGCACCGTCACGATTGCGTTGTCTCGTGTCAGCGAACGGGCCGTTTCGCGCAGAGGCCGCGCGCGCGTGCCTTGGGGGGGTGTCGCGGCGCGCTGCGGTCGCGTCAGCTTCGCAGCTGCTTCACCGCCGCGGCGACGTCGTTCCCTTCGAAGGTCGCCCCCGTGCTCTTCATGTGCTTCATCGCGACGCCGGTCGCCTGTCCGTCGTTCTTCGCGGCGACGATCGCCTCCTTCACGGGCGCGAGCGCCGCGGCGATCTCGGCGACCGACAGCGTCTTCGGCAAGAGCGAGGCGAGCACCTCGATCTCCTGGCGCAGCGTCGGCACCTGCGGGGCGTCGGGCGCCATCGCGATCGTCTCCTCGTTCGACTTCACGAGCTTGCGCAGCACCGCGGCCACCTCGCCGTCGGCGAGGCTCCTCTGCGCGTTGGCCTCGAGCTTCTGGGCCTCGCCGAGCGCGACGCGCAGCACGTCGCGCGCCGCCTCGTCCTTCTCCTTCATCGCCCGGGTGATTCGCGCCTTGAGGTCGTCGACCAGCATCCGTGCGCGATAGCGCGGCGTGCGCCGGATGCCCACGCGCCGCCGCCGCAGCCGCCGGCAGCGAGCGGCGTGCGCGGGCTCGAGAGGCAAGATCCTCCTGAATTTTAGGCAAATTCACGCGTTTGCCGCGGGCGCCATCCCCCTCGTACACTGATGGATCATGCGCTCGATCCCCCGCGCCCTCGTCACCGTCGGCCTGCTCTCCGGCCTCGCGCTCGCTGCCGCGGCCGTCGCCGCCCCCAAGGACGCCGCAAAGAAGGGCGAGACGAAGGCCGACGCGAAGAAGAAGGACGACAAGTCCAAGGGGAAGAAGGACGCGAAGCCCGAGGCGAAGGCCGAGCCCAAGGACGACAAGCCGGGGGTCAACAAGGCCGTCTCGCCGTACGACGCGCTGCTCCTCGAGGCCAACCGCGCCTTCGCCGCGGGGCTCGCCGGCGGCGTGCTCGACGAGGCGATCGCGGGCTATCGCAAGGCCATCGAGAGCGATCCCGCGCGCCCGGACGCGCACCTCTACCTCGGCGCCGCGCTCTACCAGAAGGGGGACTACGACGCGTGCGAGGAGTCGCTGACCGGCGCCGCCTCGCGCGCCCGCGTCGACAAGGCGTTCACCAACCTGCTCGGTAAGGCGCTCTTCCTGACGGCCACGGTCAAGGAGGCGCGCGGCAAGGGGGACGAGGCGAAGCTCGCGTGGAAGGCCTACGAGGACTTCGCGAAGGACAACCCCGACCAGGACCTCGCGCTCAAGGACAAGCTCCCCGAGGGGGCGCCGACCCCGCCGGTCACCATCAAGGTCTACCTCGCCTCGGCGATCGACCGCGAGACGAAGATCGAGGCGTGGGACAAGCGCGTTCAGGAGTACGCGAAGGTCCGTGAGCTCGTGCTCAAGCGGCAGAAGGAGCTCGGCATTCCGGTCGAGCCCGCGAAGGCCGACAAGAAGTAGCCGACCCCTGCGCGTCGCGCGCGCTGCCGCCCTCTCGGAGCGCGTCGGAGAAGCCGTGACGTCGGCGTCGAGCGGAGCGAGGTGCGTGGGGTCAGGCGACGCGTGCCGCCCGGCTGGGTGGTCGGGCGCGTGGTAGCTTCGAGGTCGATGCCACCCCTCGTCCCGCGCGCGCTGCGCCGCCCCGATCGGCTCGCGCGCCTCGCGCTCGATCGGTTGGTGCTCTCGGCGGTGCACGGCTTCGTCATGGCCACCGACGGCGTCTCGCGGGGCCAGCGCGGCACCGCGAGGAAGGAGCGCGTCTTCGCGCGCGGCAAGCTCGAGCTCTTCCGCGTCACCCCCACCGAGGCGCTCGAGGCGGAGCTCGGGCACGGCGAGCTTCGGGTCGAGCCGCCGCGCCAGGCGACGCCGATCGTGCTGGTGCCGCCGCTGATGGTGCGGCCGTACATCTTCGATCTGCGCCCCGACCACTCGATGGTCCGCAGCCTGCGCAACGCCGGCTTCGACGTGTTCGTCGTCGACTTCGGGGTGCCCGATCGAGCCGACGAGGGGGTGAGGCTCGACGACTACGTGCTCGACTACGTGCCCGCGTGCGTCGACGCCGCCATCGCCGCCTCCGGCGCGAAGAAGCTCACGCTCGCCGGCTACTGCATGGGGGGGATCTTCTCGCTCTTGCACGTCGCCACGCACCGCGACGAGCGCATCGCCAACCTCGTGACCATCGGCGCGCCGATCGACTTCGGCGAGATGGGGATCATCACGTGGGCGTCGAAGCTCGGCGACCGGGTGATCGATCCGCTGATGGATCGCCTCGGCAACGTGCCGAGCAGCCTGGTGACCCTCGGCTTCAAGCTGCTCGACGGGCCGCAGATGCTCACGCGCTACGTCGATCTCGTCACGCGGCTGTGGGACTACGAGTACCTGCGCGGCTTCGACAGCATCCAGGCGTGGACGTCGGACTTCATCCCGTACCCGAAGGAGGCCTTCAAGCAGATGATCCGCGACGTCGCCGCCGGCGACAAACTGCGGCGCGGCGAGCTCGTGTTCGGCGACAAGCGCGCCGATCTCTCGGCGATTCGCTGCCCCGTGCTCGCCTTCGCCGGCCAGACCGACGGCATCGCGACGCTGCCGGCGACGCGCGCGATCCTCGAGCACGTCGGCTCCGAGGTGAAGGACTTCCGAGAGGTGCCGGGTGGGCACATCGGCGTCGTGGGGGGCACGCGCGCGCCCGAGGCGGTGTGGGGCCCGATGGCGGAGTGGCTGAAGGCGCGCTGAGCGCGGGACGTCAGTGGATCGCGAGCGCGGCGACGACCCCGCCGACCGCGCCGATCACGGTCATCAGGATGGCGACCCACAGCCACGGCGGCGTCTGCGGGCGCGTCGGCGGGATCTCGAAGGGCACCGTCGGCTCGGCAGGCGCGCGCTCGGCGCCCTGCGACCGGTTGGCCTCGACCGCGTCGACGACGCTCGACGGCGCCGTGGCGCTCGGCACGTTGGGCGCCGAGGGGCGCGGATCGACGGCTCGATAGACCTGATGCGCGATCTGGTCGATGCGGATGTTGCGCGACATCGTCGTGAGCTCCTCGCTGTACGCATCGGCGAGCGAGGGGCGATCGGGCGAGGGCGCGCCGCTGTCCGTGGGCAGCGACGAGGGGGGCGGCACCGACGGGATCGGGACGTTCGGCGATCGCGCGAAGGCGGCGGCGACCGGCGGCGGGAGCGACGCCGGACCCGTGCGCGGCGTCACCGCGGGCAGCGTGTGCGACTGCGG